>JBDTXZ010000429.1:0-4176 GCA_040005935.1 bacterium
GCTCCACAACTCCGTGCCGCTCGGGCTCATCCACTGCAGGGTGACGCGATGCGGACCCGCATCAGACGGAGACCCCTTTAAATGGACCACCAGCGTCGCACGAGGATGCAGCGACGGCAGCGTACTGACCTGCAACGCGTCGAACACGCCAAGGATGTTGAGCTTTCCTTCCTGCGACACGTTCGCCGCGTCGGCGAACAAAGCGAAAGTCATATGCATCGTGAATAGTAGAAGCGAACGCCGCGGTTTGAAACACCCCGCCATTCGTCTAGCTTTAGGCCATGGCCTCAACCGTGTATTCGTCAACACAATCCGATGGGACTGAGACCGTCCCATCAGGCCTCTCCGTCACCGACTTCCTCCTGCTCTGCATGGCCCTCGTATGGGGCCTCAATTTCATCGTCGTAAAGTTCGCCACGGGCGTCTTCGCGCCACTCGCATTCAATAGCGCTCGCATTCTGCTCGCGGTCTGCGTGCTATGGACCATCTTCATCGTCCGTCGGCAGTCGCTACCTGGGCGCCGAGAAATCCTCGTCATGCTCGCATTGGGCATGCTTGGCAATGGCCTCTACCAGATTCTCTGGGTAGAAGGAATGGCGCGCACGCGAGCCAGCGATGCAGCGTTGCTCGTGGCGGCGTCACCAGCGTTCATCGAGATCATTGGATGGGTGCGCGGACACGAGCGCGCCGGACTGCGTGGCATGGGTGGCATTGCGCTGTCACTGGTGGGCATCGGCCTTGTCGTCACAGGAGCATCGCACGGAACCACCGGGCACTCGACGTTCCTCGGCAATGGACTCATCCTCGGCTCAGTATTGTGCTGGGCGTTCTACTCCGTGTTTCTCAAGCCGCTCACGGAACGAGTCGATGGCTTGACACTATCGGCCGTGACAATGACGGGAGGTCTCGTACCCATGCTCATCGCCGCAACGCCGTCGTTGCTCGGCACACAGTGGGGCGCGGTGCCGAGAATGGGTTGGGCGGCGGTTGCGTACAGCGGCTTGATGGCGCTCGTCGTCGCGTACCTGTTCTGGTATCGTGGCGTTCGTGTACTCGGACCCACGCGTGCGTCAATGTACTCCAACCTTCAACCACTGGTCGCGATGATCGCGGGCTGGGCACTGCTCGGCGAAACGCCACGAGCCATGCAAGTCACGGGGGCGCTCTGCATCATCGGCGGCCTTCTGCTCACGCGTCTTCCTGTGGACCAGGCAATTGTGGCGCACGAATGAAAGTTGTCCTATTCGATATCGACGGCACGCTCCTCTGGACGGACGGTGCTGGCCGGCGCGCGGTGCACCAGGCGCTCGCGGACGTGTTCGGTGCGTTGCCGCCTGAGGACCATGAGTTCGACGGTAAGACGGACCCGCAGATCGTGCGCGAGTTGATGCGGCTCGCTGGTGTGGCCGACGACGCGATCGACGCAAATCTCCCTGAGGCGCTTCGCCGCTACGTTGAATTGCTGCACCTCGAGCTCGGGGGCGACAATCACACCGACAAGACATATCCTGGCATCGCGCCGTTACTCGATGCGCTCGAGGCGCGTACTGACGTGTTGCTTGGCCTGCTCACTGGCAACGTCCATGATGGTGCGTTTGCCAAGCTCGCCGCCGTTGGCCTCGATGGCAGCCGCTTCAAGGTTGGAGCCTTCGGATCTGATCACGCGCTGCGCGCGGAACTGCCGGCAATCGCTCGCGCCCGAGCCGAAGCGTTGCTTGGACACGCCGTGTCGGGCAACGACGTCGTCGTCATTGGGGACACTCCGTCTGATATGAGCTGCGGCAACGGAATCGGCGCGCGGGCGATTGGAGTAGCAACTGGCCGCTATTCCGTGGCCGCCCTTGGCGCCTGTAATCCGGCTGCCGTCTTTGCCAATCTGTCAGACACCGCGGCTGTCATGCGCGCGATTCTCGGAGAGTAGGCGATGCTCGAGGTTGAGCTCAAGAGCGTCGTGGACGACCTGGCGCGCCGCCGCGCCGCGGTGGAAGCGGCGGGTGCAGTCCTGGTGTTCGACGGCCGGCTCGAAGATCGCCGTTACGATACGCCCGATCGTGCACTCACCACACGCGACAATGTCCTCCGCGTTCGCGTTTACCGAGATGCCCACGGAGAGCGCGCCGAGCTCGGTTTCAAGGGCCCCACGCAGCTGGACGCGAGTTACAAAGTCCGCGAGGAGCTCGAGGCGCAAGTCAAGAATGCTGATGTACTCGTCGCCATACTCGAGAGGCTCGGTTACATCGTCACTATCGCCATCGATCGCGAAATACTTCAGTACGACCTCGATGGCACGATGATCCGCTTCGAGAGATATCCGCGAATGGACGATCTGGTCGAGGTCGAGGGGCAGCCCGACAAGATCGAGCGAGCCATCGACGTGCTTGGCCTGCCGCGCGACGGATTTCTCACCGATCGCCTGCCGGCGTTTGCCCAGCGTTTCGAAGAGCGCACGGGAACGCCGGCCGCTGTTTCTTACGCAGCGCTCGGCGGCACTGAACATTACGACATCTCCAATGCCTGACGCGCCGCAGTTGCCCGAGCTCGCGCGATCGCTTCGGTCCTTGGGCGACCAGCGCGATGCGGTCGCCGAGGCCGCGCACGCGGCGATCTTCGTCCCGTTGCTCGACGCACGCGCTCGCGCTTCTGGCACGTCGGTGAACGTCATGCTCGCCGCACTGAGTGGGGACACACTCGCAGCGCGCATCGAAGCGCGGACAGTCGAAGCCGCGGTGCAGGGGGTCGAGCAGCCCGCACGCCGGCGCGCACTCAGCGCTCAAAGCATCGAGTTGCTCGAGCCCCTTCGCGCCGCCTTTCTGGCGCTCGATGGACTTGCTCCCGCCGCGCGTGATGATGCTGCTGGATGGGACTCCTGGGTTGCTCAGCTGCGCCGCGTGTTCACGAGTGCTGATGTGGCGTGTCACGCACTGGCGCGGCTGCTGGCGGATCGTGCGGTCGGCGCCGCTCCTCGTTGGTTCGAGCGCTCGTCACGATGATCGTCGGCGTCGGCATCGACATGGTCGAGGTCGAGCGCATGCGAACACTGCTCGAACGAAAGGGTGAGCGCGCATTGACGCGTCTCTTCACGCTCGGCGAGCTTGCGTACGCACGCACGCATCCTGAGCCTGAGCGACAACTCGCGGCGCGCGTTGCCGCGAAGGAGGCAGCGTACAAGGCACTTTCCGGCAACGACCTCGCCAAGGCAATTGGGTGGCGAGAACTGGAGGTCGTGTCACAGCGTGGTCAGGCACCCGTGCTGCTCCTGCATGGCCGCGCACAGACGCGCGCCAACGAGCTTGGTGTCCATCGTGTGCACCTTTCCATTACGCACACGGAGCACATGGCAGCGGCATACGTCATTGCCGAGCGCATGGATTGACTCAACGTGCAGGGTGATTCACTGCTCAGTGCTACACCTCCATCTGCCATCAAGCACGCGCGAAGCGCGTATCGGGATCTGCCCTCGCCCTCATTCCAATTATCCTGCCGTCAAAGATCAGCGCGGATCTCTCTCGGTTCTGCAATCGAGCGCGCGCTGCACGGAAGCCCGCGCACCGGTGGAGCCGTGGCCGAGGATCCGCGTCGATCCGCCTCATCCGCGTACATCTTAAGTCCGTTTCACCGCATCAGCGACAACACTTCGAACGACGGCGTCAACAACTCCACTGCGGATGTGCGCGGATTTAGTGGATGCCCGCGGATTGCTCCTTTGGAAGGCATAGATCCAGGGTGCGCACCGGGCGGAGGACACGCTGAGTCAATCGACTTTGCCGGAAATCTCGACGCGGCTCGCGGTATGACGGGACGGAGGTGTCGCGCGGACCAATTAGACCCTCCGGTCCGTTGCTGCGCTCAGCACGACAAATCTCCCTGCGCTCAGCACGGCACCTAGCCTGCACTCGGCAATCCCGATATATTTTCTCGGCAATGAGAATAACGACCATTCTCAACCGATTTCCGCTGATTGCGGCGCTGTGCGCTGCCATGCCAGTCGCCGCGCAGGAGCATCCCGCGCGGCGCGTGGCTAATATCGTCAGCGTAGCGGTTGAGGAGTACGGCAAGGCGGTGGATGCGCACGGCCGGCTCATCAGCGCGCAGGAATATCAGGAGGCCAACGATTTCCTGGCCGACGCCCGCAAGGCCGCGGAGCGTCTCTCAGGAGACAACGCCGTGGCGGCGCGC
>JBDTXZ010000430.1:0-4170 GCA_040005935.1 bacterium
CGCGTGCCGTAGATCGGGATCGAGTGCGGATCGTCGGTGGCATCGAGCACCGTGCCGTTGGTCGAGATCTCCTCAGGCAATACCGCCACCTCGCTGGTCACATGCCTCCGCGCAATCACCACCGCACCAACTCCATAGAACGCGCCGCGCATCCACGGGAGCCCGTCGTAGCGGACATACGCGGCAGAGAGCACAAGCACCATCAGAAACGATGGCACGATGAACGCCACGCCAACGAGCGTCGCACCGGAAACGCCGCCACGCACCCACCCGAGGTAAATCGCGAGCTGCGCCGCGAGTGGGCCCGGAGCGAACTGCGCAAGCGCGAGCCCTTCCTTGTACTCCTCGCGCGTAAACCAGCCGCGCCCCTCCTCCAGATCGCGACGCGTGCGCTCGACGAGCACAGCCGGCCCGCCAAAGCCAACAGAGCCAAGAACCAGAAAGTAGCGGGCAGCGCTGCTCGCGTGACGGGCGGCATATGCATGCAGGAAGGAAACGACTTGGGCTTCGCGGACCTGCACACTCGACGCGCAGATCCCTCCACCTCGCGCGAGATGCCAAAACGTGGCTCGGCGAGCAATATGCGTGTGCCCGGATGTTCTCTCAATATCCAACCGAATTGGCAACTCATGCGAACAATTCCAATTATCAGTCGCGCTGTACGCCAAGCACTCACCTCAGTTGCCACTGTTGCCCTGCTCGCGGGCTTCCACGCAGCCAGTGCGCAGGCGCCGCGATCCCCCGCAAAGACCGCCGCCAGCGACTGGTCTTCAGTGGACGCCGCACTCGGACGAAAGGGCGCTGCACAACTCGGCGACGTCATGAAGTACAGCTTCCCGCGCAGTGATCTTCAAGTCACCGCGGGAGGCGTACAACTCAAGCCGGCCCTCGCGTTGGGCTCGTGGCTGGCCTTCAAGAAGATCGGCGGTGGACACTCCATGGTGATGGGCGACTTGGTGCTCACCGAAGACGAAATTCAACCCGTGATGCTCGCGCTCCAAAAAGGGGGCGTCGAACAGACCGCGCTACACAATCACGTCCTGCACGAGTCGCCACACGTGATGTACATGCACGTCTCCGCGCACGGCGACGCCGTCAAGATCGCAGAGGCTGTGCGGTCTGCACTTGCGACAAGTCACACGCCGCTCGGCACACCAGGAGCGCCGACGGCCCCGAGCGCGGCCGATCTCGACACAGCGGCTGTCGCGCACGCACTCGGTGTTTCAGGAAAGTTGAACGGAGTGGTGTATCAGGTGAGCATTCCCCGACGCGAGACAATTCGTGAAGGGAAGGTCGAAATTCCATCGTCGATGGGCGTTGCCACGGCGATCAACTTTCAGCCCACGGGCGGCGGGAAGGCGGCGGTCACCGGAGACTTCGTGATGCGAGGCACTGAGGTGAATCGGGTGATTCGCGCCCTGCAACAGGGAGGCGTCGAGGTGAGCGCGCTGCACAGCCATATGCTCACCGAGGAGCCGCGACTGCTCTTCATGCACTTCTGGGCGAACGATGACGCCGTGAAATTGGCGGGCGTGCTGAGCCAGGCACTTTCACAAACGAACTCGATGGTCGCAAAACGCTGAAGCGAGCGCGTCCCACGGCCTATTCCGTGCACTCGGGGTGCTCATGAGTCACGTTGACATTGTCGACTGCCCCCTTGCTGCCGGGCTCGCTGGCCGGCTTCGCTACTTCAAGCGAGAGCTAACGGCGCGCTGGCTCGATCGCATCGTCGATCGCGTTTCAATCGACGCGAACCGCGTCTTTCCCACCGATGAGATGCTCGATCACGTGATGCTCCTCATCGTCGGCATCGCGGATTACCTCGAAAATCCAGCGGCCGAGGTCAAGGCCGACGTACCCGTGGTGGCGAAGGCGATGGAACTTGGCGCGTTGCGCCACGCGCAAGGTTTTGACGTCTACGAAATACTGAAGGAATACGAGATACTCGGCAGCATCCTGTTCAACTATCTGGCGCGAGAAGCGGATGATCTACCCGAGCCCTGCCTGAAGAGCGAGGTGCTCTTTTGCGGTCAACGGCTCTTTCGCGCGATCACGATCATTCAGGAAACGACGACGACGCACTTCCTTCGGCTGGTCGCTGCGGAGGTGCACGAGCGCGAGGAACGACTTCGCACGTTCAACGGCGTCGTCTCGCATGAGATCAAGAATCGCATCGGCTCGATCCTCGGGGCCGGCGACGTGTTGCACGAGTTGCCAGACATGCCGCCCGAGGAGCGCGCGAAGTTCGTCGACATCGTGCGCCGAAACGCGCGCCTGATGCAGGGTGCGGTGACGAACATCCTTGCCGTTGGACGCAGTGGTCATGACGTGCGACAACAGCGCAACGTCAGCTTGCGTGCCGCGGCTCAGGAAGCCGTCCGCCAAGTGCGTGAGGCGGCACATGAGGCGGGCGTCACGATTCGTGTCGCGACGGACATGATCGACGCAGAAATCAGCGCAGCGGCCGTGGAACTCTGCCTCACAAACTATCTGTCGAACGCGATCAAGTACGCCAACAGGAATGCCGCGGAACGGTGGGTCGAGATCAGTTCGGCACGAGAGAGCGGGCCCGGCGGACTTAGCGAAATCGTTGTTCGCGTGGCCGACAACGGACTCGGTGTCCCCGAAGAGAAACGAGAGCAGCTGTTCGAGCGATTTTACCGCGCACACGACACCGATCCCCAAATCGACGGAACGGGCCTCGGCTTGAGCATCGTGCGTGAGACGGCGCAGGCACTTGGCGGCCGCGTATGGGCAGAGTTCCCAGCGGAAGGGTCCCTGTTCGCATTTGCGCTGCCTGACCGCAGGAGTGGCGACGAGAAGAGAGCCGGTTAGGGCGTCTCGATAGATGACGTGGCCGCGGGCAACCACAACGTGAATCGCGATCCGCGCCCCAGCTCACTCTGCACGGTGAGGTCGCCCTTCATCAGGCGGGATAAACTTCGGCTGATCGTCAGGCCGAGCCCTGAGCCATCGCTCGCGCGCGCGTGCCCGCGGTCCACCTGCGTAAACGGATCGAAGATCGACGTGAGTTGATCGGGCGCAATGCCGGCGCCGTTGTCGCTGACGCGCACATACACCCACGGTCCAGGACCGAGCGCGCGCGCAGCGTCGTCCTGCTTTGCGGCGACGCCGCATTCGCAGTTTACGTTTCCGCCGCGTGGTGTGAACTTGACGGCATTGTGGAGCAGGTGCCGCAGTATTTGTCGCACGCGCTCCGCATCGCCGGTGAACACCGCACCGTCGCCGCCGGTGCACGCACGCGACAAATGAACGCCGCGTGAGACGGCGGTTGCCCGTACGTCGCCAAGTGCATCGTTGGCGAGGCGAACCGCCTCGGCGTTTGCGTTCAGGAGCGCAAGTTGTCCCTCGCCGGCGCGCGCAAGGTCGATCATCTCGTCGACGAGCTCGAGCAAGTGCTCTCCGTTGGCGCGGATGCGCTCGAGGTGCGCGCGTTGCTCAGTGGTGACAGGCCCGGCGAGCCCAATGCCAACTAATTCGGCATAGCCAATCACGGCGTTGAGCGGCGTGCGCAACTCGTGGCTCATCAAGGTAAGGAATTCCGATTTCGCAATGCTGGCGGCGTCCGCGCGCGCGCGCGCGACGCGTTCGACCTCGAGGCTTTTGCGGTCACTGATGTCACGCAACGACACGAGAATCGCGCGCTCACCATTCCAGTCGGAATCCGCCGCGCGCAATTCCACGGTGATGCACGTGCCGCCGGGGCGCACGATATCGATTTCAGTGCTTTCGCCGACGACCGGAAACCCAAGGTGGCTCCCAACCAACTCAGTTTCGCTCCGGCCAAACAGCCGATCGGCCGCGGGGTTGGCGAATCGAATCGTGCCGACGTGGTTCACAACGAGGACGCCGTCGGCCATGCGCTCGACGATTGCGCGCAGCGCGTCAGGCGCGCCTCCGCGCTGAAGCCGACGATCGGGGTTCGTCCGTCGTTCGCCCTGTGAGACGTCAGATCCAGCCTGCATTGCCCGCGGCACCTCCCATTACATCTGCGTCGAATGCGGGCCCCCCATAATACAAATTGTGTGCCCTGCGACACTTATTGCTGGAGCGCTGCGAGCCATTGCTGGAGCGATATTTGCCTCGTCGCCGCACATCGAATACTCGAGCCAGCAAGCATGAGCGACACACCCGAGCAGGCGTTCATCT
>JBDTXZ010000431.1:0-4163 GCA_040005935.1 bacterium
CAGGCACCTCCGCCCGTCGCAGCGGACGCATCCATCGACTCGGCGGGGAAGGCGGTGCCGCCGGGTATTGGCGTCTATCCCATCCACGACGCCGCCGGCGTTGGGTACGGCAACGGATTCGCGGGGAATTCGCATCGCCATGCGCCCGATGGTTGGATGCCAGCCATGCGGTATCTCGTCGAGGAACTGCACGCCGACGTCAATCAGCGCGACCAGAATGGCTACACGCCGCTCCACCACGCCGCAGCGCGTGGCGACAACGAGATGATCATGTATCTCGTGTCAAAGGGCGCAGATCCGAAAGCGGTGTCCACAAACTTCCGGACGACGGCAGACATGGCCAATGGTCCTGTGCAGCGTTTGCGCCCATTTCCCGAGACGATCGCGTTGCTCGAAAAGCTCGGATCGAAGAACAGCCATCGATGCACCGGCTGTTAAATCGGCCTAAGGGCAATACGGTTCAGGCGGCGTTGTCATCACGCAGGAGCGAAGCGAGTGTCGGAATCTCCTCTCGTTGCTTTGTGGCGTTCGTCGAGCGCGTGGACAGAAGATCCCGACACGCGCTCGCTGCGCTCGCGGTTGCGGGATGACATCCCATTCGCACCCTAGCTGAACAGCATTTGGCCTAAGGGAACCGAACGGCAATCCGCGTGTTCCGCAGCGCGAGCGTGTCAGCGCGCAGTGAGTCCGGGCCGCTAGGAGCGCGATTGGCCTGGAGGAGGTACGCGACTACGTCGAGATATTCCTGCTCTGTCAAGCCGCCGGGATTGTCCAGCGGCATCGTGCTGTGCACGAGCGCGTAAAAGTCATACACGCGCCGATCGTTCCACGACTCGACAAACCCCTGGCCGACGAGTTGGCCGGGCTGGTGACAGGCGCCACATGTCGCGCCGTACACACGTTCGCCGCGCGCGGCTTGCGACGGGAGAAACGACGCGGGCGGCAAGCCTGCGGCGCTCGACAGGATGACCTTCGCGTTGGGATCAGCGCGCAACGGCACCGGCGCGCCGGTGCGCGCACTCGCCGAGAGATGCGCCCCAATCGGGGTGCGCACGTTCGTCGCTGTCGTCGCGCACGCAGCGACGATCGTCGCCCCTGCCATCACGGTCCAGCGGCTCATGCGCATTGCGATCTCCGGTCGTGTCGATTCGATGGTCGCCCCAAGTATACGGCGCGCTGAGCAAATTGTGGAGCGTGAATTGTCGTGCAGGTCCTTCGCTGCGCTCAGGACGACAGATCGCGTTTGATTTCGCCTCCGCCGTGCTGCACCTTTTGCGCGTCCTCCCACGCAACGCAATCATGCCCAACGCTTCGACGACGGACACCGACGCATTGCCGCGTCGCGAATTCATCAAGGTTGCCGGCGCGGGCGGGGGCCTGCTGCTCCTCGGCGGCGCCAACGTCGCAGGTGGTAGTGCCGCGCCAGTCATCCGCGCTGCCACGTCAGTGCGATCGGCCAGTGCCTCCCCTGAGATCGTTGTCGTCGGCGCGGGAGTATGGGGTAGCTTCACCGCGCTCAACCTGCAGAAGATGGGCGCAAAGGTCACGCTCGTCGACGCATATGGTCCGGGCAACTCGCGCTCCACGTCTGGCGACGAAACGCGCGGCGTCCGCTCCTCCTATGGCGACAAGACCGGCGCACTCGGTGAACTCTGGATGTTGTGGGCGCGCGAGGCGATCAAGCGGTGGATCGCGTTCGACGACGAGTGGGGACGCGAGTACCGGCTCAACCTGTTCCACACGACGGGCGACCTCATCATGCGCACCGAGTGGGACAACTTCCAGCTACGCACCAAGGTATGGTGGGACAAGAACAAGATTCCATACCAGGTGCTCAATCCTGACGACGTGCGGAAGGCGTTCCCTGTTATCTCGATGGACGACATCACGGCAGTGCTCTACGAGCCGGACGCCGGGGTCGTTCGCGCGCGTCGCGCGACACAGATGGCCGCAGCGGTATTCGAGAAGCTCGGTGGCAAGATCGTCATTGGGCGCGCCACGCCGTCGAAAGTCGCCAACGGAAAGCTGGAAGAAATTTCGCTCGACACAGGTCATGTCCTCCGCGCTGACCGCTTCGTCTTCGCCGTCGGTCCTTGGTTGGGCAAGACGTTCCCGGAGCTGCTCGGCAAAAAGGCACGCGCACCGATGGGGTACGTCGTCTACTTCGCGACGCCGGTCAACGATCAGCGATTCACCTTTCCGAATATTCCGAGCTACAACTTTCCTGGTGTGACTGGCTGGGCCGCGCTGCCCGTGGACAACCGCGGCTTTCGCGTACGCGGCTCGGAGCGCGCGCCAACTCCTGCCCCTGCTGCCGGCGCAGCCGCCGCAGCACCTGCGGGGGCGAATGCAGCTGGGCAACGTCCAGCGCAGCCCGAAACGCCTCCACAGCAGCTCGATCCAGACACGAGCGACCGATGGGCCGATGCAGCGCGAATCGAAGGTTCACGGCGGTTCGTGGCGCACCGCTTTCCGCTGCTCAAGGACGCGCCCGTCGCGCAGACGCACGCGTGCCACTACGAGGCCACGTCCAGCGGAAACTTCATCATCGATCAACATCCGCAGATGTCCAACGCGTGGATCGTCGCGGGAGGAAACGCCGAGGGGTTCAAGTTCAGCCCCGTGGTGGGTGAGTATGCGGCGCAACGCGTCATGGGCAACGAAGGCGACCCGACGATCGCGAACGTGTTCAGAATTCCTGAAAAGGAATTCGAGCCCATTCCTCCGCCCGCCGCCGCGCCCGCAGATAGCACGCGTAAGGCACCTTAGTCGTCCTGAGCGCAGCGAAATTGTTGTCGTCCTGAGCCGAAGGCGAAGGACCTGCACGTGCTGTTGCGCTTGCAGGTGCAGGTCCTTCGCTCCGCTCAGGACGACAGATGTCAGTTCGCAAGCATCAGCTTCACATGCTCGTCGCACTGCTGAAGCCCGCCTTCGCCGGCCTCCCACGTGATCTTGCCATCGGCATTCGTGTCGGCACCCGCGATCAGTTGATCAGCGAGCGACGCCATTTGACTGACGAGCGCGGCCGCTTCCGACGCTGACGTGGACGCCTGCACTTTCTGCGCGAGCGCCAGCAACTGATCTGCACGCGCGATTGTGTTCCGCGCAGACGTCGCGACATGTCGCGCATGCGTGACCATGTTCGGTAAAGCGCCCTCTGCCGCCGCCGCGAGTTCGATGTGCGTCACCACACCCGCGGAAGCCTTCTTGAGGCCGTATTTCAATCCGGGACCGGCCGCCACGATTGTCGGATCAATCGCGTTGATCACATGGCCAGCGTGCGTCTTCATGTACTCGAGATTGGTGGGCTGCCTCGTCGCGAGCGATGCGTGTTGCGCCGCAATTCGCGCTTCCGCCATCGCTGTCGTCAACAACCCCTGACCGTTCGGCGTGTCGCCAAATGCGTTGATGACGTGCCCAATGTGTACGCCCACTGGTCCCGCTGGAACCGCAACGACGGCTCGTGCGGGCGGAGCGACGTACGTCCCCGGAAGCGGCGCGCCGACGATGGCAACCACCACGCTGTCGAACACCTTTCTTAGTGGTGAGTCGGTGCTCAACACGAACGTCTTGCGCGAATAGTCCTCGGTACTCAAGCCCGCCTGTCGCACGATGTCCGCGATCTGTGCGTCGAGCTTGCTGCGTAGCGCTTGCTGCGCCTGCGTCGTGGTGTTGCGAGCGAGTGCGAGTTGGACGTTTGCCGAATCATGCGCCGCGTTGATCGCGACTTGCAGCCTGGCAAGCGCGGTGATCTCCTCGCGCGAAAGCCGTGCGGGCGCTGGTTGCTGCGCGTATGCGCTCGTCGCACACGCGAATGCGAGCGGCATGACGAATGAGCGCACGGTCATCGCGACGGAATCCTGTTGAGCGGATGCGGAAAGGTGTCGCGCGCGCCGAGAGGTGTCCAGAACTTGGGTGAGTTCAACCGGTGACCCCCACACCACACTGTCATCCCGCACGAGCGGCCGCTCGTGTCGGGATCCTCGATACGTCACGCGTGGCCGGACTACAGCGCCGCGACGGTAGATCCCGAGACGCGCTTCGCCCGTGCGGGATGACAGGACGCACCTTTGACCGGCACGTGCTTGCCGAGTCCGACGACTGCCCCTCATACTCTCCGCGCCGAGTTGGCGAAACGATTCCATCGGGAGACACATGGCCGG
>JBDTXZ010000432.1:0-4152 GCA_040005935.1 bacterium
CGTACGTGTCGGCATTCTCGCCGATCTGGGTCGTGCCGCAATCGATGAAGCGGCTGAGGGGAACGTTCCCGAGTTGGCGTCGTAATTTCAGCCCGCCGTTGCTGAGCGAGTGATGGACGGTGTCGACGTCCGTAATCGGAATCGCCAATGCTTCGAACGCCGCTGGCAGCGCATGGAACGCCTTGCCGACAGGATAGTCAATTGGCGTGGAGTGGGTCGAGGTCACGGACGTCATCCTGATGTTGCCGCTTTCCGAGCCGCCGACCCGAACGGATTCGGTTTCGGGGCCGCGAGTTGTGCTGGTTCCCGACGCACAGGCGCTAAGCGCAGCCAGCGATACAACCACGAATACGCGCATGTAATCTCCAAGGGGGTGGGAACGCTGGACACGATGCAAGGGCGAAAGTGTCGTGTCAAGTTTACACCGCATGCCTACGTCCCGACGTCAGCAGGTGCAGGGGACGGTAACAGCCGGTCGACGCAACACGCTGTCATCCCGCAGGAGCGAGCGCAGGGAGCGAGTGTCGGGATCTACCGTAACATCCGCCAAGCAGGCCGAGGTTTGACGAAGAGTAGATCCCGACATTCGCTCCGCGCATGCGGGATGACAGAACGTGACACTGTTGCGTCCACCGGTTGCATGCACCGGCCCTTCGCTGCGCTCAGGACGACGAACGTTGCATGACGGCAATCACGCATCAGGCAACAAGCCGGCAAGCCAGTGCATGATGTTGAGCAGGAACTGCGGATTGTCGCGCGCGGAAGGCGCGTTCATTCCCATTGGCCGGCGAGCGGCACCGGATACTTGTGCGGAGAACATCGCTGCTTCCCCAAAGACGGCGACTCGGCCGCGCCCGAACGCCAGCGCCGCGCCTTGCAGCATTCCGTCGGCCGGCATGTGTGGTGTCGCCTCCGAAAACTTCCACGCTTCCACAGGCAGCATGAGGACGGTGCCCGCGGCGAGCGTAAGCAACGGACGAACGTTGGAATCACCGCGGAACGCCTGGCCTGTAAACGTTCTTACGCTCTCGACGCGTTCGGACGTGTCGCGGCCACGAACGATGGGATGCGAGGCCGACAAGCCAGTCGCGCGTGTAAAGACGAACTCGTCGGCGTTGCAGCGGCTGTCCGTCGCGAAACCATTCGTCATGAAGATGCCGAACGTCGACGCGAGATCCGTCGTCGCGCCTCCGAATGGCATGTGATCGGCGATGAGAAACAGCGATCCTCCCGCGTGCACCCAGCGCTCGAGAGCGCCGATTTCATCGTGATCGAAAGCCGACGGCGTGGGCAACGTCCAGTTCCCCTTGTTGCGTTCGGCCATGGCATTCGCGATGACGAGGATCTTTGCCGACGCGAGTGATGCGTCGCTGAAGCGAACGTTCAGCGGGTCGACGACGAATCCATCGCGTCGCAGCACTTTGACGAACGGTGCATAGCGACCAGCAACCGTGTGAAAGTTGTTGTGTGCCTCGTCGAGCAGAACGCTCGGTCCGCGGTCCGATGCGAACGCCGGCTTGGCGATAATCGGATTGAAGGCCGTGTCGGCGACCTGTGGGCCGCCGGTGGCTCGCGGTGCGAGAGACGGCTGGCACAGTGCGTCGGTGTGCACCTGGGCCGAGGCCGGTGTCGACAGCGCGAGTGCGATGATTGCGGGGATGAGGGATGCTCTCACTGGTCGTCTCGAGTCGTCGTCCGCACTGGTTGATCGCGCCAACATAGCAATGGCGCGCAACGCGGCAACCACTCGACCGCGACTGGCGACGCCGCATCCGTCGCGTAGCTTCACGACGTCCGTTCCCGCGCCGCCGTTCGCGGCATTCGTTCGCCGTTCGTCTCCCAGGCCATGACACTTCTTCGCACGATTTCCATTGCTGGCGCTCTCACGTTCGTGAGTACAGCGTCGGCATCCGCGCAGTCCGATCCGAATCTCCAGCGCATCTGGCGGCTCGGGATGGACAGCTCGCACGTCCAGCAACTTTCCCAAACACTGTTTGACTCAATCGGGCCGCGCCTCACCGGTAGCCCCGGGCTCAAATCCGCGAGTGATTGGGTGATTGGCCAATACAAGGCGTGGGGCATCGATGCGAAACGTGAGCAATACGGCACGTGGCGCGGATGGCGGCGCGGGACGTCGCACATCGATCTCGAGGCGCCGCGCGTGCGCTCGCTGGCGGGCACCATGCTCGCGTGGAGTCCTGGCACGAATGGCAAGCCCGTTACAGCAGAGGCGATCGTGCTGCCGAAATTCAAGGACAGCACGGAGTTCGTAAAGTGGCTGCCAAAGGCGAAGGGGAAGATTGTGCTTCTCTCGCCCGCGTGGCCAACGTGCCGGCCGTCTGAAGATTGGCTTCGCTTTGGAACGCCGGCGTCGATTGCGCGCATGGACACGACGATCGCGTTGATGCAGCGCGACTGGTCGGTGATGGGCGATTCCGTGACGACTCCGGACGGTCGGCGCGTGCTGCGCCCCGACAGTACGAAGCTCTACCGCGGGACAGGGTACGCGCTCGCCCTGGGCACCGGGACACTCGGCATGCGCCTCGAGAAGGCAGGCGTCGTCGGTATGATTTCGTCACGCAACAAGCTGAGCGGGTTCATCGATCCGTTTGCGCCCGCGGGGGGAGCAGGTCGCGGCGGGCCGGGCGGAGGGCGTGGTGGTCAGGCTGCTGGCGGAGCGAGCGCGCGTGGTGGCGGTCCGGCGGCGAGCGCGGCGGCCGCGGCTGGTGGTGCTCGCGGCGGCGCGGGCGCATTCCAGGGTGCGGGCGGTTGGGGCACGATCGAAATCTTCGAGACGTACAACAAAGTCGCTCCGGCGGTGACGCTCGAGTGCGAAGACTATGGCTTGCTGTTCCGTCTTGCGGAGAACAATCAGAGGCCTGTCGTGAAGCTCGATCTCGACGCGTCCCTTCTCGGTGAACAGCCGGCGTTCAACACGATCGGGATGATCAAGGGCTCCGAGAAGCCCGACGAATACGTGATGCTGTCCGCGCACTTCGATTCGTGGGACGGTTCGTCAGGCGCGACCGACAATGGCACCGGAACGATGATGGCGATGGAGGCGATGCGCATCCTGAAGCTCGCGTATCCTCATCCGAAGCGCACGATTCTTGTGGGACATTGGGCGAGCGAGGAGCAGGGGCTCAACGGTTCAACCGCGTTTACAGAAGATCATCCTGAAGTGATGAAGGGGCTGCAAGCGCTGTTCAACCAGGACAACGGCACGGGTCGGGTGCAATCGCTCTCGTCGTCCGGGCTAACAGATATTGGGCGACACCTGAAGACCTGGTATGACCAGCTACCAGGTTTCTACACGGACAGCATGAGTGCGAACGTGGTGTCGTGGAACTTCAACGACGTGCCGACGGGCAATCCCGGTGGCACCGATGGCGCCGTGTTCGCGTGCTTCGGAACGCCGTCCTTCGGCATGGGTGCGGTGAACTGGAATTACGGCACATACACCTGGCACACGAACCGTGATACGTACGACAAGGTTGTGTTCGATGATCTCAAGCACAACGCGACGCTGGCGGCCATGATGGCGTACCTGGCGTCGGAAGATCCAGAGTTCATCAAGCGCGACCGGTCACCGGGAACGTGGCCGGCGAATTGGCCGACGAACTGCGGCAAGGTGCCCCGAATCACGCGGCCGCGGTTGTAAAAACTGTCATCCCGCACGAACGAAGTGAGTGTCGGGACCTACCATCCGTGCTCCGTGGCTGGCTTCGGACGCGTGGACCAGTAGATCCCGACATGCGCTCCACGCCTGCGGGATGACCGCTCATGGATTGAGCCAGTACGAAAGCTTGACCAGCACGGTGTTCTCTGGCCGAGCCGCGAACAAGTCGCCGACGTCGCGGCGCGCGTCGAAGGTGCCCGGATTCAACTCGCTCTGCGCGCGGCCTTGCTGCCAGACGACGAACAACACGCTTGCCGGCCGATACTCCCAGCGCACGACGGCGTTCGAGTTGAATTGCTTCACATTGAACCCAGGCGGCGTCGCGCCGTTGCCGTACGGCCGAAAGCGATCGTCGTACTCGGCGGCGCGCGGTGATGCGATTTGCCGCCAACCCGAATACGATCCGCTCGACACGAACGGCTGTCCGTAGAGCTGGAGCGAGAGCGTTGGCGTGGCGGTCCAGTTTGCGCGCG
>JBDTXZ010000433.1:0-4144 GCA_040005935.1 bacterium
AATTCGTCGTCGCGGTTTCGTGGCTGTCGCTGTCTGTGCCACCTTCGTCGCGAGCGCGTGCGGAAAGGACACCAAGACTGCCGACACGGGCGCAGCGGCCCCTGCGGATCAGAAGGCCGCGCAGCCTGCTGGTACGGGCAAGACGATTGTCGTCGAGCTTTACACGGACGGCACCGGTAACTACTTCAAGCCCACCACCATCGAAGCGCACAAGGGCGACATCGTCCGCTTTACGCTGAAGATGGGTGTGCACAACATTCACTTCCTCCCCGACTCGAATCCCGGCAAAACCGGATTGCCGCCCGCGAGTGACATGCTACAACTGCCCGACCAGACGTATGACCTCCCCGTAACATTCGCGAAGGGTACGTATTACTTCCAATGCGATCCGCATGCCTTGCTCGGGATGAAGGGGCACTTGAAGGTCGAGGACTGACACCGCATTTGCCAGGCACGGTATGACAAATGCGCAGTGGCGTGGTCGCCCGGTTATTCCCGCCTCCTCGCCATTCACAACGGAATCATGCGTGACGCGCTTGTCACCACACTGCCCCCGCTTACTGGGGAGGCCGAGGCAACGGCCTTTACCGCGCCCAGTAGTCGGCGGGCCTTTCTGTCGCGCGCGTCGGTACTGAGCCTCGCCATTCCTGGCATGGGCGCTGCCCTTGTCGCGTGCGCGGGCGATCGCTCCGCTGCGGATACGTCGAAGGCTGCTGGCGATACGACGACGAAAGCGGGCGCCGCGCCAATCGCACCGAGTGCGCATCAGAATTCTGATAGCCGGCTCGATACGGCCGTGCTGAAGGACGTAAAGCACGGTCAAACGTCGGCGGCAGCTGCCGCTGGCAAGAGTGTGTCTGCGGCGCTGTTCCATCGCATTTCGCCCGAATTGCCACCGATTCCTGCCGGCAATGTGCAGCGCATCCATTGGCACGCGAAGGAGGCGTTAGTACGTATCGCGGACGACACCGTGGTCGCCGCGTGGACGTTTGAAGGCGACGTGCCAGGCCCGTTTGTTCACACGCGGGTTGGAGACACCGTCGAATTCACGTTGACGAACGACACCGACCTGCCGCACTCAATGGACTTTCATGCGGCACAGGTCGATCCCAAGCTTGCCTTTCGCTCTATCGTCAAGGGTGACTCGGTCACCTTCACGTTCAAGCCGAAGTATGCGGGCGCCTTCATGTTCCACTGTGGCACCGCACCCGTGTTGATGCACATCGGGTCCGGCATGTATGGCGCGATCATCGTGTCGCCCGCCCAGCCGCTGCCACCGGCCAAGGAGTTCATCCTGGTGCAGAGCGAGTTCTATCTCTCCGACGCGGCCGCCGGCGTCCGCGCGTTCGACTATGCGAAGATGTTGTCCACCCTTCCGGATTTCGTGTGCTTCAACGGTCGGCCGAATCAGTACATAAAAGACCCGATCCGCGTAAAGCTTGGCGACCGCGTGCGGTTCTGGCTCGTAAACGCCGGGCCCACACACCCATGCAGCTTTCATGTCGTGGGTGAGCAGTTCGACACTGTCTATCTCGGCGCGCCTCCCGGCTCACCCGTCCGTGGCGTGCAAACGTGGGGTGTGTCACCTGGTGGCGGCATGTGCTTCGAGCTCCAGTGTGACGTGGCTGGTGAGTTTCCTTTCGTGAACCACGGCTTCGGGCACGGGCAGAAGGGCACCATAGGCATTCTTCACGTCGAGGCGTAAAGCGAACGCTGCCTAGAAGCGTTCGCCGCTCGCTTCGCGCGCCTGGCTTCCTGTGCCGCGGATGCGCGACCACATCGTCGCGAAGATTGTGAGGATGCCGGCGATCTGCGTGAATCCGGCGACGATGATCAACCAGCGCAGTGAACCGCCATCGCTGCGCGAGTGCAGTAGTTCCCCAATTACGCGGACTGCTGTTCCCGTCGCCAGCATCCAGTAGGCACTCTCGGCGAGCTGCGGGCGATACCGCGTGTCGCCCTTGGCTGGTCGCGGAAACATCCATAGGGCGACGCCGAGGATCATCATCATCACGAATCCGACCAGGATCGCGTGCGTGTGCGCGCTCGTGACGTAGGGCGACGGCAGGCGACCAGTAACCTCTCGCTCCACGAGCATCCATCCGCCGATCGCCAGTCCGGCAACGAGAAAGAGTATCGCCGTCTTGAGGAATCGGCGGACCAGCGACGTCATGCGATAGGAAGCGTGATTGCGCTTGCGCGGGTCGCAGTTTCTCGAGCGCGCGCTTGCGCCTTGCGCAGTGCGACAGGGCCGTCGACGGTGCGCCAGATGAGGTAGACGAAGATGTACGCGCCAATCGCCGACAACGTGCCGCCCGCAGCAAGTACAATGGTGCCCTCGCCTGCCCGCCAGACCCGAGTGATGAAGCCGCACACCATCAGCGCGAGGCCGACATTGCTAATCCACCAGTGCACCCCAGCCGCCTGCCGATTATGCAGCGGAAAGCCCGTGAATCGCGGTATGACATGATACGCGACGCCAAAGATCATCATCGTGACGAAGCCGAGCATCACCATGTGCATGTGCGCTGGCAGGTATACCGTCCACACGGGATGCGCCGCCATGGCGACACCGAGTGTGACGCCGAGCGCGAGCCAAGCGAGGCTCGCCTTGAGGAATGCGCGAACGAACCATTCCATCAGTGGCCGCCGCAGTTGCAGGACGCTGCGATGGGGAGCGTGTTCTTTGATGGCGTTGTTTCGCCGCGTTGCACGGACTCGAGGATGCCGATCAATGCATCTGTGTCCACGTGCGCGTGCGTGGCGGCTTCTCCGAGTGGGGTGCGTCCACCGCAGCAGGTGTCAATGTTGTGCTGGTTCAGCACGGCAACGGCGGCGGGCACCCTCTTGATGACGGCGTCAACGGTGCAGTCGGCGGTGATCGAGTCACTGGCGCAGTTGCTACGGGAATCGCTCATGGTATGCGCGTGGTTGGAAGGTCATTGGCGTGGGTTCGCATCGTATGAGTATGCTTTTTGTTCGCGACAACGGACGTCCGGTGTTTTGCTGAAGGCGTGTCGGGGAATCCCTGCGATGCCCTGCACTCTCAGCCAAGAAACTGCAACTGCCTTTCGCGGATTTTGCGCGGATTCGGCGGATCAACGCTGGTTGTTCCTCTCTAGCACACGCCTCCCTGCGCCCGGAAACATGTGAGAGTTCGTTGTGCTTGCCCGAGGGATGTCGCTCCGCTCCGTCTGATACGGTGTAGTGCAGTTGGAAACGGTTCCACGCCCGCCAATCGGCGGCCACAGATTTCATTCAGCCACATGGTTGACTCTTTCCTCGGCCCGCATACATTCACCCATATGGTTGACTATCCCACGACACTCGATCTCGTCTTTCACGCCCTTGGCGACGGCACGCGTCGCAGCATGCTCAAGCAATTGTCCGTTCGCGAGCGGACGGTGAGTGAGCTTGCCGAGCCGTACCAGATGTCACTGGCGTCGGCGTCCAAACACGTCAAGGCGCTCGAACGTGCTGGACTCGTAAAGCGGACGGTGCGCGGACGCACGCACTTCTGCCGACTCAACCCGCAGCCGCTGGCCAAGGCGGACGCGTGGCTGCGCGACTACGAGCGCCTCTGGGACATTCGATTGGCACGACTGGAAGAAATGCTTCGTCACCCCGACAACGACGGTGGCTGACGATGACGCCTGCGCCACTTCACCCCAACTCGTGAGACCTGCAATGTCCACTCAAACGCAAACCATGCCCTCGACAACCGACCGCATCGAGAAGGAGATCATCCTCGATGCACCCCGCGCGCGCGTGTGGCGCGCCATCACGAACGTCCGCGAATTCAACGAATGGTTTGGTGTGGCGCTCACGGCGCCATTCGCACCCGGCGTCACGGTGAGCGGCCAAATCACCCACCCGGGATACGAACACGTCACGATGACGGCGTGGGTGGAGACGATGGAGCCGGAACACCACTTCGCGTACCGCTGGCATCCGGACAATCTCGACCCAACGGTGGACTACTCGGCGGAACCAACCACGCTTGTCACCTTCATTCTCGAAGAGGTAGAAAGGGGTACGAGGCTCATCGTCACGGAGACGGGCTTCGATGCGCTTCCCGCGTCACGCCGAGCGCACGCGTTGCAAGGCAATTCGAACGGGTGGAAGAGCCAGCTCGAGCGCATTC
>JBDTXZ010000434.1:0-4144 GCA_040005935.1 bacterium
CCTGCTCCGGTGGCGCGACGAAACTCGTGCCGGCGTAATTGGCTTCGAAGCCGAGCGCGCGATCGAGCTCCGTGGGATGCGCGATGGTCTCGTGCACCGTGAGCCAGAGGTTCGACGGATGCAGCAGCAAGTCGTAGCGGCCGGGTTCGACCGGCTTGGCCGAGATCTTCTCGACCGCATCGTTGGCCCATTTTGTCGCGTTCTCGCCGAGCTTCGCGTCGATCACGTGCTCGTAGCCGAGTCCCATGGGCGCAATGTCGTTGCTCTGTCTCGACTGGAAGTCTGACCGATCCTCGGACACCGCGGTGATCGACATCGACGGCGACGTGCGGTAGATCGTCTGCACGATGTACGAGCCGTCGCTCGTCATCAGCGTCTTTTCTTCGCGCAGGAAGAACATGCTCGACTGCACCTGGCGCACGCCCTTTACCTTGGCGGCCGCTTCGTTAGCCGCGAGCAAGAGCGCAACCTTCTCGGGAATGGAGACGGAGAATGGATCCGTCTTGATCGGGCTCTTCCACTCGCCGACTTGATTGCCCGGTGTTGGTGCGAGCACGACTGGCTTGAGCTGACTGGCGCGATTGGCTTTCGCCTGTTCCAGGGCGAGACGCGTCACCCCGGCGATGGAGTCTTTCGTGAGGTTGCTCGTGGCGGCGAAACCCCACGCACCGTCGACGAGTGTGCGCACGCCCAGTCCGAAGGTGTCGGTGTCGCCGACCCCGGTCACGATCTTGTCGCGCGTGCCGACGTTCTGTTGCCGGCGCGCGGAGACTCGTACGTCGGCATAGGAGGCGCCGCCTGATTTAGCGGTGTCGAGGGCCACCTGCATCAACGCGCGGATGGCCGGATCACCGGGCGTGGGCAACGTGGCGGCGAATGCGTCGCCGGCTGCCAGGATTCTCGAGCCGACGGCGGCAGTTGCGGCTGCGGCGGCTGACGTCTTCAGAAAATTGCGTCGCGACTGGGTCACTGGCGGTTTCTGAGTGGAGGAAAGTGTGTGCTCAAACCCAATATACGGGCGAGGTCCTGCGGTCGCTGTCGTCCTGAGCAGCGAAGGGCCTGCACTTGCCGTTGCGCAGGAACGGGAGAGCAGATCCTTCGGCTCGCTACGCTCGCTCAGGATGACAACTGCTCGTACATTCGGGCCACGAAGTTCACCCACCTCCCGATTGGCCGAACCGCTCGATGTTCGGTAGCATTGCTCCTGCGCACTCGCGTGCGCCCGCAGCAAACAGGCTCGCTCACCCACCCGCGGAGCCAGACGTGAACGGTCGCGACGCAGCTACCATCACAGCCACTGCTTTACTCTTTTTCTCGCCAGCACGCCGGGCAGAACTGCCGAGCGCGCCCGTTCCGGTCGTTGAGGCAAACGACAATCGGCACGCCGCAGGCGTCATGCGCGGGGACTCGTTGTTCGTTGAGCTCGACGTGCGCATGGCGCGTTGGTTTCCGGAGGCGGCAGACGGGCAATTCGTCGACACGCCGGTCATTGGCGAAGTTGGGCATGCGCCGCAGATCCCGGGCCCGCTGATTCGAGCGAAGGAAGGCACGACGATCGTCGCGCGGCTCACGAATGCGCTCCCCGATTCTACCGTCACCTGGCACGGTGTCTCGACGAAGCCGGGCGCGGACTCGGTGATGCTACGTCCCGGCGAAAGCAGGACGGTGCGCTTTCTCGTTGGCCGCGCGGGGACCTACGTCTATGCAGTTCGCGTGGGCGTGCTGGACACGAAGGTTCGTGAGCGCGAGCAGGCTTTGGGTGCGTTCGTCGTGGACAAGCGTGGCGACAGCGGCACTGATCGCGTGTTCGTGTTGAACATCTGGGGCGAGCAGCTCGACTCCGCGACATATCAAAACGCCCTCGCAATCAATGGCCGAGCGTGGCCATTCACGGAACGGATCCAGGCAAACCTGGGTGACACGTTGCATTGGCGCATCGTCAACGGCTCGGCCCGCGCTCATCCGATGCACTTGCACGGATTCTATTTTCGCATTCTCGAGCGCGGCGACGGAATGCGCGACTCGGTGCTTGCGCGGAGTGACCAGGAAACAGTGGTGACGGAAACCATGGCGCCATTCTCCACCATGCGGACGAGTTGGGTGGCCGAGCGCGAAGGCAATTGGCTCTTTCACTGTCATCTGGCGTTTCATGTGAATTCGGATGCGCGCTTTGCGATTGGAACGGACCACAATTCCCAGCACGACGCCAACATGTCCAGCGATGCGACGCGTCACATGTCGGGCCTGGTGTTAGGAATCGAAATACGAGCGCCGGCGAAGGCGCATCACGTTGACCGGAGTGGTGCCCGGCGGATGCGATTGCTTGTACAGGAGGGTAGGCCACGCGGCCGCGCCAAGCGCGCGTTGGGATTTGTCCTTCAGAAAGACGCCGCGCCGGCCGCAGACTCGATCGAGATTCCAGGCACTCCGCTGATTCTCACGCGCGGCCAGCCGACTGACATCACCGTCGTGAATCATCTAGCCGAGGGGACGGCGGTGCACTGGCACGGCCTCGAGCTCGAGAGCTATTCCGATGGCGTCGCTGGTTGGAGTGGTGCGATGAACCGGCTTGCACGGCCCATCGCGCCGAAGGATTCGTTCGTTGCGCATCTCACGTTGAAGCGTGCTGGCACGTTCATCTATCACACGCATCTCAACGACGTCGAGCAGCTCACGTCGGGCATGTATGGTGCTCTCGTGGTGATGGAGCCCGGTGAACGATACGATCCGCGCACCGATCATTTGTTCGTGGTGGGCTGGGACGGAACCGATGACCCTCCGCACTTGCTCGTGAACGGCGACTCGACGCCACCTCCACGCGTTCTTGCGGTGGGCAAGCATCACCGGCTTCGTTTTATTTTCATTGGAGCTGTGGGCGGGGAGCCGTTCACGCTGTTGTCTGACACGGTGCCCGCGCGCTGGCGCCCCGTTGCTCGCGATGGGTTTACGTTGCCTCAATCGCAGCGAGGCGAACGTGCGGCGCGAATAGAGGGCTGGGCCGGCCAGACGTACGACTTCGATTTCGATGCACGCACACCAGGCGAGTACACGTTGGTTGCAGGCGACCCGGCGAAGCCGATGTGGATTGGACGGCTCGTGGTTCGCTGAAAGCTCAAGCTCAAGCTCGGTTTACCGTTCACCGTTCACCGTTCACCGTTCACCCAAAAATCATGCGCATCGCACTCTCCGCCGCCGCCCTGTTCATTGCCGTCGGCGCACACGCTCAAGAGCCCGCCGCGATTCCGTCCGCGTCCTGGCAGATTGCCGCCGCTATCACACCACTCCCCGAAGAACTCAAGGCTGGCGCAGCGGTACTTGGCTACGTCACCGCTGGAAAGCTCGTGTCGATCCGGGCGGGGAAGAACGACATGATTTGTCTCGCCCCAGAGCCAGGCGCGAAGGCGTTTCACTCTGCGTGTTACCACAAGGCCATGGAGGCGTTCATGGCGCGCGGCCGAGCGCTTCGCGGCGACGGCGTGAAGGGTGGGCAGGTGGACACCGTGCGATTTGCGGAAGTGAAGAGCGGTAAACTCAAGGTGCCGGCGCAGCCGTCGATGTTATATCAGATTTTCGGCGGCACGTTCGACGAGGCGACGGGCAAGGTGACTGGCGGAAGCGGGTTGTACATCACCTACATGCCGTTCGCGACAACGGCGAGCACCGGTCTGACGAGCAAGCCATCGGACAAGACGCCGTGGCTGATGTTCCCCGGCACGCCGAAAGCGCATATCATGTTCACGGTGGGGATGTAGCCTCAGCTATTGGATGAGGTAGCTGGTGCACGACGCGAAGCGAGGGTTGCGAAAAATCGCGGACGCGATCGACGCAGCACCGATGGCGAGTGACGGACCGATTGCGTCTTCCGACGCGCGACGAAGCGGCTGATTGGAAACAACTCAGGCGCCAACTTTTCATCGGGCCACGGCGACGGAGGGCGCGACGCTACGTCCTTGAAGACGAACCGCGTGGTGCTCGCCCCGCTTGGCTGAAGATTGTTGAATGCGATTCCCGCTTGTGTCGGCGTGATGGACGAATCCTTGGGGAGCGTGAACTGTCGAACTGCCTCGGCGCGCTCCACTCTGGCCTGCGTATTCGCGAACGACGGCTGCATGAACTTGCGTAGCCGGCTTCCCGCGGTTTCGAC
>JBDTXZ010000435.1:0-4139 GCA_040005935.1 bacterium
ATTGGGCAGCGCATCAACGAGGCGCGGCGTGGAGCGATTCACACGACTCCAATCGGCAACGCTCGGCGGTGTTACGCCAGCTTCGTGGGCAATCGCGGGAATGTGCAGCAGCAAATTGGTCGAGCCGCCAAACGCAGCGTGCAGCAACATCGCATTCTCGATCGCGTGTGCCGTCAAAATGCGACTGATCGGAATTTTCAGCGCGCGCAATCGCGTTAGCGCGGTGGCTGAGCGCCGTCCCAGCTCGAACCATGACGGTTCACCCGACGGCGCAAGCGCGCTATGCGGCAACGCGAGTCCCAACGCCTCGGCAACAACTTGCGACGTCGCCGCTGTACCGAGAAACTGGCAGCCGCCGCCCGCTGAACCACACGCGCGACAACCCATCTCAGCCGCGTAATCGAGCGACACAAGGTCCCGCGAGAATCGCGCGCCGAGGCTCTGCACCTGACCGGCGTCCTCGGCGCCACGCGCGGGAAGCGTGACACCTCCCGGAACGATGACGCCCGGCAGATGTCGCACTCCAGCGAGCGCGAGCATCGTAGCCGGCAGTCCTTTGTCACACGTCGCGATGCCCATGACGCCCGACGCTGTAGGCAGCGAGCGAATCTGGCGCCGCATCACGATCGCGGCGTCGTTGCGATACGCGAGGCTGTCGAACATGCCCGTGGTGCCCTGCGTGCGTCCGTCGCATGGATCGCTACAGTACGCCGCAAACGGAATGGCACCAGCCGCGCGGAATGTCTCGGCCGCTTCACGAACGAGCAACCCGATTTCCCAGTGGCCAGTGTGGTAGCCGAGCGCGATTGGGGTACCGTCTTCGGCGCGTAGTCCGCCGAGTGTGCTGACGATCAGGTATTCGGGACCTTGCAACTGCGTCGCGCCCCATCCCATTCCGACGTTCTGCGTCAAGCCAAAAAGGTCGCCGCTTGGCAACTCTCGCAGCATCTCAGCAGTGAGCGGAAGCGCACCGGCTGGCCCCTCGCCCACGATGCGTCCTGCGGTGACGACGTCCGCAGAACCCAATACAGACTCGAGCGACGGAACTATAGGAGCTCTGACCATATTTCAAGCTTGTGGCGCGACGGGCTCTGCGCCAGTCGCAAAGAGTGAACTCAAGGAGATCACATGGAGCTTGTCGGCACCAATTTCATCGGCGGAGTATCGAGTGCGGAAGGCGACGCGCTCTTTCGCGGCGTGGACCCTCGAACCGACTCTCCGATCGAGCCGGAGTTTCGCGAGGCAACGGCGGCCGAGGTGGATCGGGCCGTTCAGCTCGCGGCTGAGTCATTTCGTGGGTACGGACGGACGACGCCGGCGAAACGCTCCGCTTTTCTTCGCGCCATTGCCGACGAGATCGTCGCACTTGGAGCAGCGCTGATCGATCGTGCGCATCTCGAGACGGCGCTGCCAATCGCTCGACTTGAAGGCGAACGTGGGCGAACGGTTGGACAGCTTCGTCTCTTCGCGGACCTGCTCGACGAAGGCTCCTGGGTTGACGCTCGGATCGACCGCAGCGACGCAGCGCGAGCACCGCTGCCGAAGCCGGATCTTCGCCGCATGCTCATGCCACTCGGCCCTGTTGCCGTGTTCGGCGCGAGCAATTTCCCATTTGCGTTCTCGGTCGCTGGCGGCGATACGGCGTCGGCGCTGGCAGCTGGGTGTCCCGTGGTGTGCAAGGCGCATCCGGCGCACCCGGGCACGTCCGAGCTCGCGGCGCGCGCGATCGATCGCGCCGCAGCGGCGTGCGACCTTCCAGCCGGCGTCTTCTCTCTCGTGCATGGTTGGTCGCACGAGGTTGGTCTCGCGCTCGTCCGGCATCCGCACATTTGCGCAGTGGGATTTACTGGATCGCTACGCGGTGGACGCGCGATCTTCGACGCCGCGGCGGCGCGCCCCGAGCCGATTCCCGTTTACGCGGAGATGGGGAGCATCAATCCTGTCTTCCTGCTTCCGTCGGCCGCGGTTGAGCGCGCGGACGCGCTGGCGCAGGGTCTCGCGCAATCGATCACCATGGGCACGGGACAGTTCTGCACGAATCCAGGTGTCGTGGTCGGCGTGCGAGGCGAGGCGCTGGACAACATGGTGAACGCGCTCTCCGCGCGGATTGCGGCGACCGAGGCGAGCGTCATGCTCTATCCGCAGCTGTCGAAGAGCTACACGGGCGCGGTGTCACGCGCACAGGGACACGGCGCGACGTTGCTCGCGCAGGCCGCCTGCGACGATGCACATCGTGCGACGCCCGCGCTGTTGCGCGTCAATGGCGACCACTTCGTCCAGAACGGCGAATTGCGCGAGGAAATTTTTGGCCCGGTATCCGTCATCGTTGGTGCGGCGGACGCCGCGGAGATGGAGCGCGTTGCGGAAGCAATGGAAGGGCAACTGACCGCCACGATTCATGGGACGGCGGCTGAACTGCGCGAGTATGGCACGCTGGTCGAGATTCTTCAGCGCAAGGTTGGACGATTGTTATTCAACGGCTATCCAACGGGCGTCGAGGTGGGTCACGCCATGCAGCATGGCGGGCCGTATCCCGCGTCCACCGACTCTCGTTCGACGTCTGTGGGCAGTGCCGCGATTTTGCGTTTTGCTCGGCCGCTGTGCTACCAGAACTTTCCGGATGATTCGTTGCCGGAGGAGCTGAGGAACGCGAATCCGCGGGGGATCTGGAGGACAATCGACGGGAAGGTATCGAAGGAGAGGGTATAGGGAGGGCGCGGAGCCTGCTCGCCCGCGCTAATGCGCCTAAAATTGATTTAGATACAATTCACTGCTCCCAGCGATTTACCGCAGGCCGACGCCAATGCGCGCCTGAATACAACGAATACACGCGTCCAAAGCTCCTCGCGATTAACCGCAGAGGGACGCTGAGGCGCAGAGGGACGCAGAGAACTGCAACTTTGACGTCGTGAGACAAGTGGAGGACCTGCTTTTTCACTTCGCGCTGCAAGAGTGCGGATCTCAGTCTGCGGATGGGCCATATCCCTTTTTGCTGTTCCTCTGCGGACCTCTGCCCCTCTGCGCCCTCCGCGGTTAAATGCTGGGATCTGTACACCCGCGTTAACGTTGATGCGGCCGCACAGCAGCGTGGAGAGCCGATGAGTTACCGCAGCGGAACGAACGTAGCCATAACCAATGTTGTCACCATCGATGTCACCCCCACCACCATCAGCAACGGCGTCCATGAACGCAACGTCTCCACTTCGGTCACGCCGCCAATCTTGCTGAACACCCAGAACCCCGCGTCGTTCATCCACGACCCCACCAGCGAGCCCGCCGCGATTGACGTGCCGAGATACACGGGATGAAACGGCAGCGTGATGCCCTTGATCATCGCGCTCATCATTCCCGCCGTCGTAATCATCGCCACCGTGCTCGAGCCTTGCGCCACCTTCACCACTGACGTGACCGCGAAGGCGAGCAGAAGAATGCTGATCCCGGATCCAAATCCGCGGCTCGCGAAAGCTGATTGAATCGCCGGGCCGATCTGCGCTGCCTGGAGCATCGCGCCAAACGCTCCGCCCGCAGCCACGATAAGTATCACGACGCCCGCGCCCATCAGGGATGATTCCACCATCCTCGACATCTGTTCCCGCGTGGGCCGACGCTGCCGGCTGTACAGCAGCATCGCCGCCGCGGCGGACAGCAGCAGCGCGAAGTTCGGATTCCCGATCACCGACGTGACGGGACGAATCATGGCCCACGTGGCCGCATAGGACGGCGCCCATACGCGCATCGCGTCAGCCATCGTGCCCAGTGAAATCAGGAACACGGGCATCACCACCGGGAGCAACGCCGGCACGAGCGCCGGTAACGGCCCCGTGAACTCATGCGATGGTTCGGCGCCGAATGTCGCGCGCATTGGAATGGGCATGCGCTTGTCCACCCACGTGCCAAACAGGAATCCAACGATCGCTCCCGGCATCGCTACGACGATGCCCACAAGGATCATCACACCCAGGTCGACGCCGAGTGAGTCGGCAACGGCGAGTGGGCCGGGATGCGGCGGCACGAGCGTGTGCGTCGCCACACCACTGGCGGACATGGCCAGCAGGTACTTGAGGTAGTTGCGATTGGTCCGGCCGTACATCGAGCGCGCGAGCGGCGCGAGCAGGAAGAACACCGTGTCGAAGAACACG
>JBDTXZ010000436.1:0-4137 GCA_040005935.1 bacterium
TCGTGCGCCTCCCCTGAATCGTGGATGGGGAGAATGTGCGGATGCTGCAGACTCGCGGTGAGCTTGATCTCGCGCAGAAAACGTTGTGCGCCGAGTGCGTGCGAGAGCTCCGGATGTAGCACCTTGATGGCGACCAGGCGCTCGTGCCGGACGTCGTGTGCCAGGTAAACCGTCGCCGCACCCCCACGACCGATTTCCCGCTTCAGGACATAGCGTCCGGCGAGGGTCTCATGGAGAAGTGAGGAAATGTCTAGCACGGCTTACCGGTGGGCGTCGATGAGCGCTAAACTAACTCCGCCGGCATCGGCTAAGCCATAGTCCGGCCCCATGAGAATGACGACCGCCTGCCCCCCTCGCCACCGATATGACCAGCGTGTCTTCCTCCGCTCCGGAATTCAGCCTTCGGCCAGCCACGATTGTTGACGCTCCGACTATTCTTCGATGCATTCAAGGCCTGGCGGAGTACGAGCACCTGTCGCACGAGTGTGCGGCGACGGAAGCGCTACTCCACGAAAGCCTGTTCGGCCCGTCGCCCTCTGCGGAAGTCACGCTTGCGTTCGCAGGTGAGGCGCCTGCCGGCTTCACGCTGTCGTTCCGGAGCTACTCAACTTTTCTGGCACGCCCGGGTATCTACCTCGAGGACCTGTTCGTCTTTCCAGAGTATCGCGGCCGAGGTCTCGGCCGCCAACTGCTGGCAGCGCTGGCGCGAACGGTGGTCGAGCGGGGCTACGGCCGGCTGGAGTGGGCGGTGCTGGACCGGAACTCGGATGCCATTGGCTTCTACGAGTCGCTCGGCGCGCGCGCGATGAGCGAGTGGACGACCTACCGGCTGACAGGTGCGGCGCTCGCAGCTGTGGCGGCCGGATAGGGACAAAAACTGGCTTCAGCACGACAAAAGTGCAGGTCCTTCACTGCGTTCAGGACGACAAAGGGTGACGGGCTGACAATCGCAAAGGTCAGCCTTATGATCAGGAAGGCGACGTCCAATTTCCCCACCAGGACATGCGCATCTGGCTTCATTCGACGGCCAAAAGCTCCTCTTTCGGTGGCAGCACGGCGATCAGTGTGGTCGCGCACGTGGTGCTTGTTGGCGCTGCTGTCTACGGCACGGGCGTAAGCGCCCGCCAGCTTCAGCAGGCGATCGCGGAGCGCGTGTCATATCTCCACTACCTCCCGCCGCCGGACCGGCGCCCGTCGTCTTCCGACGCCGTCGAACACCTCCAGTACGTCGACGTAGGCGCGAAAGGCGCGGCGCTGGCAGAACGCGCTGACGGACGAGTGGTGGTTCCCGTCGGCGCGGCAAAGTCCAAATATTCCGGCGGAGACCAGGGCGAGGAGCTGCGCGGGGCGGCGCCATCGGAGGCGTTCGAATCGCCCGACTCGGTGTACTCCATGCTCGACGTCGAGGAAACGGCGGCCCGTACTGCGGGCAGCGCAGCGCCGGTCTATCCGCCGGAGCTCATGAAGTCGGGCAGGGAAGGCGGCGTCTTCATTCGCTTCGTGGTGGATAGCTCAGGTCGTGCAGACGCCAGTTCCATCGAGGTCATTCGCTCCACGAACCCGTTGTTCACGCAGTCCGTGCGACAAGCCGTGCCACTCATGATGTTCGCGCCCGCCTCCGTGGGCGGCCGCCACGTGCGTCAACTCGTCGAGCAGAACTTCGAGTTCAAGCTCACTCGGCCCGCCCCCGCCGAGCATACGCGCGTGCAACCCGTACCGTGACGGCCGCCGACTTCTCCGGCTTTCGTCCCGCAGGTCCCGCGTTTCTCCGGTCACTCAAGCGTCACAACGAGCGTGAGTGGTTCGAGCGCAATCGCGCGACCTATGAGACCGAACTTCGCGCGCCGCTTGCCGCGCTCGCCGAAGAGATGGACGTGCGTCTGGCAACGCTCGCGCCGGAAATCATTGGCGACCCGAAGCGGTCGCTCTTTCGCATTCATCGCGACGTGCGCTTCTCGAACGACAAGTCACCATACAAGGCGCACGTGGCCTGCTGGTTTCATCATGTCGACGCGGGACGCGGCGTCGGGACGCAGACGCCGCACGGCGGTGCGGGGTTTTACTTCCACATGGAGGGAACGCGCGCGTCGATCGGTGGTGGAATCTGGATGCCGCCGAGGCCGACGTTGCAAAGAATTCGCGCGTCGATCGACGAAGATGCGCGTCCGCTGATGAAGATTCTTTCGGACCCGGCCACGCGTCGGCGGTTTGGCGGACTGGCGGAAGAAAACATGCTGACGCGTATGCCACGTGGGTACGCCGACACGCATCCCGCCGCGACGCTGTTGCGACATCAATCGTACACGCTTGGTCGCGATCTAAAGCAGTCGGATCTCTTCAGCGCAAAGCTGCCCGACCTGCTCGAGCGCGAATATGAACGCCTGCTGCCGCTCGTGCGCTGGATCAACACCGCACTCGGTCTTCGGATGCTCGCGCGCCGCTGACGCTCGGCGTAAATTCGCGAGATGACACACGGAGCCACCCTTCCGGTGACGATGCGTCGAGCGACCACGGCAGATGCCGCGCTCCTTGCATCGCTCGCCGCTACCACGTTCAGCGATACCTTCGGCGCCGCCAACACGCCGGAGGACATGGCGTTGTATCTGGCCAAGGCGTTCGGTGAAGACACTCAGCGCAGCGAGCTCGCCGACCCTCGGCACATTGTATTTCTTGCCGAGTGTGCCGGAGAGGTAGCGGGTTACGCGATGCTGCGCGATGGAGCGGTGAGCGACGCGGTTGGAGACGCGAACGCCATCGAGATTGCGCGGTTCTACGCGACGAAGGCGTTTCTCGGTGCGGGAATTGGTGCGGCGTTGATGCAGCGCTGCCTGGACGAAGCCGCGGCGCGCGGCCGCAGCACAATCTGGCTTGCCGTGTGGGAGCAGAACCCGCGCGCCATCGCGTTTTATGGCCGGTGGGGTTTTAGAGAGGCCGGCACAACGACCTTCATGTTGGGTCACGACCTGCAGACGGATCGCCTGATGGCGCGTCGTGTCGCTGCCGTGGCCGAGGAGAAATTAGGATGAGACATACCGTCAAGCTGCGTGACGTCGTGGTGGGACACTCCGACCTCGAGTCGGTGGACGTGTCGCTCGGTCGCGCGTGGGGGAATTTTCGTCCGGGGCTTGGCTATGAGCTGGTGCAGCCTGTGTTCCGGTTGTTCACGGAAGCGGTGCCGATGCTGGGAGGCGAGCCTCGTGACCAGGAAAAGCTCGCGCGGTATCATGCGGCGCGGGATCGGCTTGGTTTATCGCTTGTCGATGCCAGTGGAAAGGTGATCGAGACATCCGCGATCAACATCTCGGACTATCTCGAGGAGAAGGGCAAGCTGGAGCTCGAGGTGTTGATCAGCGAGGATGAGTATTGGGAGTCGCGCGGGAATTGAGTCTTGTGTCATCACGCACTCGCGACGCGAGTGTCGGGATCTTCCATTGTCGCGCGGCGATCCGTCACAGGCGCACGTACGCCAAGTCCCGGTATTCGCTGCGTACATGCGGGATGACATGTGTCTTACATTTTATCGGATCTCACTGTGCGCTCACGCTATCTGCTTGCGTTTACGTTCCTGATTTGCGGCGCACTGCCCGCCCGCGCACAACTGCGCGCCACGTCGGTGCTTACGCTCGACGGCGCCAGAAATATCGTCGCGGCCTCTGAAGAGGAGGCGAGGAAGAACAACTGGTCGATGTCGGTTGCGATCGTCGACGCGTCTGGTGGGCTCGTGCTCTTTCATAAGGGCGACGGGTCGCGGCCATCGAATGTCGAGTTCGCGCTGGCCAAGGCGCGCACGTCCGCACGGTTTCAGCGCCCGACCAAGTCGCTCGACTCGGCGGTGACGGCGGGGCGGTTGCAGTGGCTGGCTGTCGATGCGCTGCCTATCGAGGGCGGCGTGCCGATCATCGTCGATGGGCAGATCATCGGCGCGGTGGGCGTGAGTGGTGGCACGGCGGCGCAGGACGCGCAGGTTGCGAGCGCGGGAATCGCAGCACTCAAGACGACGGTCGTGCGGTAGGGTGTGGGAGAGCATTGTCGTCGTGAGCCGCAGTTGGCTGTCGTCCTGAGCGCAGCGAAGGACCGGCACTTGGAACGGCGCAACGGCAGGTGCAGGGTGGTTTCAACTGGTAAGCTCTGTCATCC
>JBDTXZ010000437.1:0-4120 GCA_040005935.1 bacterium
AGGGGGATTTACGGTGAACGGTGAACGGTGAACGGTGAACGGTGAACGGTAAAAACGTTTACGGTTCACCCAGTACCGTTTACCGTTCACACTAGTGCTCCGCCCCGTCGAAGAAGTCCACCACACCTGTCTCCAACGAATATTCCGCGCCGACCACCAGCAGTCCGTCGTTCGTAATCAGGCGCTCCAATACTTCTGATCCGTTCCGCAGGTGATTGACCGAGGTCCGGATATTGGCGCGAACGGCCTGCGTCACCAACGCCGCCTGGTCGTGCCTGAGGTCTGTGGCGAGTAGTGCCTCGACGGACGGACGCACACGATCGACGATGGACTGCAGGTTGCGCGACTTCCTGCTCGCGGGCTGCTGCAGTTCCTCGAGCGTGGCGAGAATTGCGCCGCATTGCGAGTGTCCCAGCACCACGACGAGCCGAGTGCCGCAACGTTCGGCGGCGAATTCGACGCTGCCGACTTGTGATGGCGCGACGATATTGCCGGCCACGCGAATGACGAACAGGTCGCCTAGCCCCTGATCGAAGACGATCTCCGCAGGCACGCGCGCGTCGGAGCATCCGAGGATGATTGCGAAGGGGTCGAGCTCCATGACCAGGTCCGCACGGCGCGTGTGACTCAGGTACTCGTCACTGCTGTTGACGGACGCGGCGAAGCGGAGGTTACCCGCACGCAATCGTGCTAGAGCTTCGTGCGCTGGAATCATCGATGATGGATGCGAAGTGTGGGTTCGGCTCTCGGACTTCGAGAGCCGAACTGAATATGGGACGACAGCAGCCGATCACGAAGGGGGCGCGTTGCGCCGATGTGATCGGTGCACAGGTTACGGCGACTTTATGGCGACCAGGCCAACGACCCGAGCGCCCGCGGTCGCCGCGAGATCCATCGCGATCTGCACCAGACGATGACCGCGTCGACCTCGGCGTCTGGATGCGTCACGAGATGAGTGCCTCGCGGCGGCCGCGCTGGAAAGCCATCAGCCAGGAGTGGCCCCACCGTCATGAAGATGATCAGCAGCACGAGCATGACATCGATCATCGGCGTGACATTCGGTTCGGCGCGCATTGATGCGGGAGTATTTCGCATGGACGTCTCCGGGAAGTGGACGTCGATAACATGCGTTCTCGAGATGAACTCCCCGTGACTCGCGGGTTAGGGAGGCATGAAGCTCGCATTAGCATGGGCGCATCAGGCCGCATAGCCTGCACAACTCACTCTCAAAAGAGAGGCCTTCATGCAAGCACGAGACATCATGACGCCATCGCCGAGCGTCGGCGCGCCCGGCGATTCACTCCGGAGTATTGCCCGCGTCATGCGTGACAGCGACTGCGGCGCGGTGCCCATTGTCGATGCGGGCCGCCTCGTCGGCATCATCACCGACCGGGACCTCGTTATCCGCGCGCTCGCCGATGGAGCGAACGGCGACACGCCGGTGAGCAACTTCATCACGGCGAGCGCGCACTGCGCGGGCCCCAACGACGACTTGCGTGTCGTCCAGGCCATCATGGTTGAGAATCAGGTGCGGCGCGTACCGATCGTCGATGCTGACGGCGTGTGTCTTGGCATCATTTCGCAAGCAGATCTCGCACGCGCTGCCTTGCGCGGCCAGCCCGTCAGCGAGCACGAGGTTGCAAGAGTGGTCGAGCGAATTTCAGAACCACGGCGGACGTCGTCCGAAAAACGTGTCGAGCAGGCGATGAAAGAATTGCGCTAACGGTCGTCTGAGCAAAGCGAAGGACCTGCACTTGTATTGCGCACCAGCAGGTGCAGGTCCTTCGCTGCGCTCAGGACGACAGCTATTCCCAACACACCTCAATCATCCCCATGCACGCGAGCGGGCGTTGGCGCTGGCGCTCCGTGCGGCGAGGCGAGCGATCGCTTGAAACGCGTCAGCATGCGCTCGCGCCATTCCTCCATGATCTCATACACCGTCGGGATGACGACCAACGTCAACACCGTCGACGCAATGACACCACCAATCACCGCTCGGCCCAAGGGCGCACGGAAGTCCGCGCCTTCGCCATAGCCGATCGCGACCGGCACCATCCCCGCGACCAGCGCAATCGTCGTCATCAGGATGGGACGCAGACGAATGCGGCCCGCTTCGATGAGCGCCTCCCGCAATGGCAGTCCGCGATCCTCGTGTGACCACTTGGCGAAGTCAATCAGAAGGATGGCGTTTTTCGCGACGATCCCCATCAGCATCATCACGCCGATGAGGCTCATGATGTTCAGCGTATCGCGCAACACGAGCAGCGCGACCACCACGCCGATGAGCGACAAGGGCAGCGACACAAGAATCGCGAGTGGATCGAGGAACGACCCGAACTGCACCACGAGGATGAGATACATCAGCATCACAGCGACGCCGAGCGCGGTGATGATCGCCGCGAACATCTGGTTCTGGCTTTCGACCTGGCCGCCCTGATTGATGCGGTAGCCCGGGGGAAGTTGCACCAGGCCAACACGTCGCGTGACCTCCTGCGCCACGTTGCCCACCGACGCACCAAGCACATTGGCGCCGATCGTCACCACGCGCTGTCGCTGAAAGTGATCGATCTGCGCAGGCCCTGATTGCGGATCGATCGACGCGATTTGCGAGAGCGGGACGAACCGCGCGCCTGCCGGACTGCCATCAGCTGCCGCCACTGGGACAACTGGAATCGGTAATTGGCCGAGATCACTGGCTTTGCGGCGAGACTCGGGCGCAAGTCGAACGTGCACGTAGCGAGAAACACCGAGTGGGTCGACCCACGTGCCGGCGTCGACACCAGCGAAGGCAAAGCGGAGCGCGGTGGCGAGTTGTCCGAGACTCACACCGACTGACGCGGCCATGCCGCGATTCACGTTGACGGCGAGCTCGGGTTTCTGTCCGCGAGTAGACAGACCGACGTCGACGGCACCGGGAACACCGCGCACCGAATCGCCGATCTGCTCGGCGAGCCGCGTCAGAACCGCAGCGTCTGGTCCTTGAAGCTGCAGCTGCAACTGCTTCTGGTTTCCGCCGAAGCCGCCCGCCGCGAATGTGTACGCTGTTGCGCCGCCAATCGTCGCGACCTGTTTGCGCACTATTCGCCCGAATGCGTCCTGGCTCACGGTGCGGTCGTGCTTGGGCACGAGACGCACATAGACGGTCGCGGCATCAGTCGCGCCGGAACCGGCCGCGTTCCCCACCGTGGTATAGGTGTAAAGCACCTCACGATGCGCGCGGACGATGCGGCCCACCTCTTCCGCCTTGAGCGTGGTGTATTGCAGGCTTGAGCCAGGCGGTGCCTCGATCGCCACGTTCAACTCGGCGTTGTCACTGAGCGGCGAGAAGCCGAAGCCTCCGAATGCGACTTGGAGCGCGACGGACGCAACGAGCGTCGTAAACGCGATACCGATCATCCACCAGCGATGATCGAGCGCCCAGCCAATCAACCGTGTATAGCGGTCTGCCTGGCGATCGAACCACGAATTGAAGTGATCGAGCCCGCGCGTGATCCAGCGTCGCTCCGCAACGGGCCGATGCGGATCGGCCCAATAGGCCGACAGCATCGGGTCCAGTGAGAATGACACGAAAAGAGAGACGAGGACAGCACTCGCAATCGTGAGCGCGAAGGGCTTGAACAGCTGACCTGCGATGCCCGGCATGAATCCGACAGGCACGAACACGGCGACGATCGAGAATGTCGTCGCCGTGACAGCAAGACCGATTTCGTCAGTGCCTTCGTGCGACGCCGTAAAGTGATCTTTCCCCATCTCCACGTGGCGCACGATGTTCTCGCGCACCACAATGGCGTCGTCAATGAGAATACCGATGGCGAGTGACAGCCCCATCAGCGACATGACGTTCAGCGTAAAGCCAAACACCAGCAATGGCACGAACGCGGCGAGTACCGACACCGGGAGCGCGAGTCCTGTAATGACCGTCGAACGCCACGAGTTCAGGAACAGGAAGACGACGAGCACCGTGAGGAGCGCCCCTTCAATGAGCGTCTCTTCGACGTTCCGCACAGAATTTCGAACGCGAACACCCGCGTCGCGCACGAACACAAGCTGAGCGCCCGCGGGGAGCAACTTCTGCAACTCGACCACGCGAGCACGCACGGCGGCGCTCACCGCCGTCGTG
>JBDTXZ010000438.1:0-4117 GCA_040005935.1 bacterium
ATCGCGATTTCGTCCGTCACCTGGTTTCCGCGGAATTCGTTGACGCCGTCCTCTCGAGGTTTCCGGCCGCCGATGATGCTCGCGCCGCCGGCGCAAGTCTTCAGATGTTCACCGGGTTCAGATTCGTCGCGCCCACGGTGCTTGCGGCTCGCGCGGCGTCGACGGTGAGCGACGTCTACCTGTATCGGTTTTCGCGGGTGAGTCCTTCCGCCCAGTCGAGATTCGGGCGGAGCGGGGCACGGAGCGGAAATCCCATACGTCTTCGGCCACCTCACCGCAGACGAATCGCAGTATGGAGAGGTCGATCGAACGCTGTCGCGCGCGATAACCGGGGCGTGGGTGCAATTCGCGAAGACCGGCAACCCGAATGGCGCGACGCTGCCCCAGTGGCCTGCGTTCAGAGCGCCCGAATACCGGTTGCTGCAGTATGGCGACGAGATCACGATCCGGTCCATCGTCGATAGTGCAAACGTTGACCTCTTTCAAAACGTGTTTGAAACGATGCGCCAGAGTAAGGCGAGTCCGCAGAGGCATTGAAGTCCGATGGCCAACGCAAGACAACAGGTTTGAACCGAGCCCCGCCTCGCACTACTGTCCACGTGACGTCAGGATGGCGAACATGCGCCTCGCATGGGCAGGTTCAGCGATGGGTACCGAGACGCGTCGTCACTTCATTCGGACGCTACCGAAAACATTCGGCGCGGTGTCCAAACATCGTGTACATCAACGTATTTTGTCCTGTCCGCAGGATCTGCCCCGTTATTCCCTCGAATGACCGCTGACACGCCGGGCGGCGACTTCCTCGAGCGCATTCGTGCGCGTCTTGGCGACCGCTATGAGATTTCTCGCGAGCTGCTGGGCGGCGGCATGAGCCGTGTGTTCGTCGCGCGAGAAATCGCCCTCGACCGCCAGATCGTCATCAAGTTTCTGCCCCCGGAAATTGCCGCCGAAGCCAACCGCGATCGCTTCCGGCGCGAAATCCAGATGGCCGCTCGGCTGAGTCACCCGCACATCGCGCCGCTGTTCTCTGCTGCCGAGGAGGGCGAGCTCCTCTATTACACGATGCCGTTTATTCCCGGAGAGTCGCTGAAGCACTCGCTTGACAGCGGCCATCGATTCGGGATCGGCGAGACGGTGGAAATCCTTCGCGACGTCGCCGCCGCACTTGCCTACGCGCATCGCGCGGGCATCGTCCATCGCGACATCAAGCCAGCAAATATTCTTCGCGAAGGCGAGCACGCCGTCGTCACCGACTTTGGTGTCGCCAAGGCCGTCAGTCAGGCACTTGGTCTCGATACACGCACCAGCGCGGCCACCGCATCCGGGATGGCGATCGGCACGCCGGCGTACATGGCGCCCGAGCAGCTCGCCGGAGATAGTGCGGCTGACCATCGCGTCGACATCTACGCGTTCGGGTTGCTTGGCTATGAATTGCTGACGGGACATTCACCGTTCCGTGGGCCGTCGCCGCAGGCCCTGATGGCAGCGCAGTTGACGCAGCCGCCACCACCCCTGCTCGAAGCGCGCGCCGACGTGCCGCCGGTGCTTGCCGCGCTCCTCACGCGATGCCTCGAAAAGGACGCCTCACAACGGCCACCAAGTGCCGAGTCCGTGATTGAAGTGCTGCGTGCCGTGAGCACGGCGTCGGGCGCCGTTCACCTCGCAGCGCCGCCGAGTAGGTCGCCAGCGTTCAGGATGCCACTCGCTGTGGCGAGTGTCCTGGCCGCGGCGGCGCTCGTGTTCGCGTATGTGGCTCGCATGCCGGCGCCACCTGTTGTTCCCGTTGCCAGAGACTCTGCCGTATCGAAACCCGTTGTCGCGACGCCTGCGCCTGATGTCTCGGCGTTTACGCGTGCGGAACGCGACAGCCTCCGCGTGTTGAGCGAACAGATCGCGCGAAAGGAGCAGCGGCTCCTCGGCCTGTTGAAAGATTCAATCTCGAACGCGGTGCATCGCACGGTGGCCGAGTCGCTCGCGCAGGCCAAGCAACTCGAGCTGGCGACGGCTCGCGTGCAGGACTCGCTGATGCGTGTTTCGCGAGCGGGTCTCGCGTTTCAACCGCGACATGGACCGATGCCGCCCGACGTTGCCGTCAACCTCGGCGGTATCAAAGGCCTGGAGACGTTTACCCGCCGGACGCGCGACTCGGTGGCCCGTGGCCTGGACCCGAGCGCCTTCGGCACGAGTGGCTTCATGCAGTCGAGGCCATTGCCCTCAGAGGCGTTTGCGGTGCGGGCCGCCAATCTCGGTCCATCTCGACGCATCGGCATTTCAGTCTCCTCCGTTGTGCGCGGCGGCCCCGCGACGATTGCCGCCAATTCCGTCATGGATAGCCTGCTCGCCAGGTTCCGGCAGAAATCGCGCTTCACCACCATCCCCGCCGACTCCGTCGCGGCAGCGCTGTCGCGCAGCCATAACATTGACTCCCTGCGCACCTGGCTGAACGCCGAGGTGTGGGCCTCGATTGGTCTGTCGGGGCCTGTTGGGGCAGACAGTGTGTATTGGATGGTCACGCTGCGCGACTTCACGGCGCACTCCGCATTCAGCTATCGCCCTGTCTTGAGCAAGTACGCTCTCACTGGTAGCTCTCCGGAGCCAGCGACCATTTCGGCGCTCCTCGACAATGTCGTTCAGTCGCTCGACGCGATGGACAGGGCGCCACGACGGGAGCCTGCACCAACGCGCAGTGCGAAGCCTCCCGGGGAGTAGCATCGATCTAACGGAGCATCCAGACCATGCAGACAGGTTCAGCGATCGGTACCCAGACACGTCGTCACTTCATTCGGCTTTCGTCTGCCTCTTTGGGCGCCGCCATTGTTGCTCTCGCCCCGCGGCGACTCGTGGCCGCTGTGCGAGCGACGACTGACCCTGCCGACGTCACCATCGTCCGCTTCTCAGACGCCGGCGTGCGCGGCGGCGTAGTAACGGTCCCGAAGGTCGTTAAGACGGATGCCGAATGGCGCAAACAGCTCGCGCCGCTCGCGTACTCCGTGTCGCGGGGCGCCGCCACGGAGCGCCCCTTCTCCGGAGCGTATTGGAACCTGCACGACGAGGGACTCTTTCGATGCGTCTGTTGCGACAACGCGCTTTTCAGCTCCGCGCACAAGTTCGATTCTGGCACAGGTTGGCCGAGCTTCTGGCAGCCGATTGCCGCCGAGAATGTGGTGGGCCCCAAGGGGCAACATCCTGGCGCGGATCCCACAGAAGTGTGCTGCACGCTCTGCGATGCCCATCTCGGCGACATCTTTACTGACGGTCCGCGCCCGACTGGCTTGCGCTATTGCATCGACTCGGTGTCGTTGCGCTTTGCGTACGCGGCCTAATCATTCGAGGCGAACGAACGACGCCCCAGTGCGGCTGCCCATTTGGCTGTGTGAGCCGCGACAATAGCCACATCGCTCAGAGGCACTATGGACTTCAAGAACCTCATCAAGGCTCTGGACCTGCCGGCTGGCTATTCGGCGCCCACCGAGCTTCGCTTCGAGGACATCATCGCGAGAACGCTCAGCCGCGACGATCTCGTCGCGGATGTAAAGGGGATCAACGAGAGCATCGACATCATCCAGCGCACCCGTGGCGGTGGCTGGCCGAGCGGACAAGTGAGCGAAGATTTCGACTACGTCGATCTCGTGTGGCACGAATGTGAGTTCCGCGAGAACTACTCATTCTCCTACGCCGTCTACACCGTCGGCGGACTGTACCTCGGCTGCTGCTATCTCTACCCGATGGGCAGGCGCACGCCGCTCGATGAAAAGCTGCTGCCATGCGATGTCGACGTAAGCTGGTGGGTTACGCCGGAGGCGTACGAGGCCGGCTACTATGACAAGCTCTATGTCGGCCTTCGGACGTGGATCGCGGACGCATTCCCCTTCGACAACCCGCATTTCTCGAATCGCGAGATCCCTTAGATCGCACGCAAAGCTAGTGTCGAAGCAAGTTGCCCAAGTAATGCCCAGACCGGACGGCGCGCCTCGAACCGCGCTGGCGGAGGTCAGGATACGCTCTCGGGTGGATGCAATCGGCATGTATACGATTGATGCTAAACTCGGCACCGCTCGGCAATCCGGAGTCGAGCTAGGTCGGAACATCGTACGCGGCGAGAGTGTGCGGCGAGTGA
>JBDTXZ010000439.1:0-4102 GCA_040005935.1 bacterium
CATCTATCCACGCGCTCGATGAACGCCACAGTGCAAGGATAGTAGATCCCGACACTCGCTTCGCTCCTGCGGATGACAAACCCTTATCTGAACAGCATTGCGTCCAAGTGTCATCCAGAGCGACCAGTTTGTCATCCTGAGCGAGCGAAGCGAGTCGAAGGATCTGCACTTTAGCGGACCACGAGCTCACCGCGCAGCCGTATGTCTGTCGACGATCCGCCGATCATCACGCGGAACGCGCCCGGCTCAACCACCCAATGCATGTCGCGGTCGAGCATCTGAAGCTGTTCGCGACCGAGTTCGAACCTGACGTCTCTCTCCTCACCCGGTTCGAGATGCACGCGCGTGAATCCTTCGAGCTGCATGACAGGCCGCGCGACAGAAGCCAATACGTCGCGAATGTAAAGCTGCACTACCTCGTCACCAGCGCGCGTACTCGTGTTCTTCACTCGACAACGTACGACGACCGTTTCGCTCGGTGACATCACCGCCGGTTCGATTGCGAGCGCCGAGTATTCGAAGGTCGAGTAGCTCAGTCCAAAGCCGAACGGAAACAGCGGATGTCCAGTGAGATCGACATAGTCGTCGCCCCTGCCGGTCGGTTTGTGATAGTACGACAACGGCAGCTGACCCTCGGCCACCGGAAACGTGATCGGCAGCCGTCCGGCAGGATTCGCATCTCCGAAGAGCACGTCCGCGATAGCGTGACCTCCCTCTTCGCCGGGATACCACACGTCGATCACACCGTCCACGCCGTCGAGCCAATGTGACATCGTGATGGCACTGCCACCCACGAGTACGACGATGATCGGCTTGCCCGTCGCTGCCACGCGCTGAATCATTTCTTCCTGATGCCCGGGAAGGCTCAACGACGAGCGATCGCGAAACTCACCTTCCTCGATTCCTGCGACGACGATCGCGACATCGCTCCGACGCGCCGCTGCGACCGCGCTGTCGATCGTCGCCGACCAGTTGTGAGCGACACCCGCGTCCCACACGAGCTTTACGCGCGCATTGCCGGTGCTCTCGAAGTATTCGAGCCGTATGTCGTGCGTGCTTCCCGGAGCCAGCGTCACTGGCGCGTACCGCGCTCCCACCGACTGCTTGCGCCAATTGTCGACAACCAACTTTCCGTCGAGATAGAGTCGGTACCCATCGTTCCCTTCGACGCCGATTCGCCGAACGCGCTCGCCTGACCGTGGAACCGTCAGTCGGCCGGTCCACCGAACGGAATACCAGTCGAATGGAATCCCGCGTGCGGGAGAACTCAACGTCCAACCGAAATCGACGCGTGCGTCAGTGCGAATCAGTTGCGGAACGCCTTCGAGTTTGTTGTTGCTGAAGTATTCTCCCTGCAGGCCTGGAACAGGCTTGCCTTCGAGAGTCGATGACAGTTGCTCAGCTGGAACGACGACGACTTCACGCGTGATGCGCCCAGGGCCGCCAGCGTAACGAACGGTCGCGAACTTTCCGAGCTTCTCGCGAATACCATCGATTATTGAAACAGGACGAACGCCGGGTCCGCCATAACCGCCGAGCCGCGCGTCACGCGCGTCGGCACCGATGACGGCGACTGACGATAAGGAACGCTTGAGCGGCAGGCGCTCATGCTCGTTTCGCAACAGGACGATCGACTTGCGCGCCGCCTCGAGCGCGAGGGCCCGATGATCTGCGTGGTCGTTCCAGACGGCCGCGCTGTCTGCACTTGCGTAAGGGTGCTCGAACAAGCCGAGTTCGAACTTCGCACGCAGTACTCTCGTAACGGCCGCATCGATGATCGAATCGGCGATGAGTCCGCGCTGAAAGGCAGCGAGGTATGGCCGGTGCTGCTCGAACGACGACTGGAAGACGACGTCGAGTCCAGCTTCGAACGCATCCTTGGTTGCCGACGCGGTACTCGCTTCCGTGAAGTGCAGCACGGTGGCGCCACCCGTCGCAGCCGCATCTGAAATCACGAATCCCGTGAAGCTCCATTGCTTCTTCAATACCTCGGTGAGCAGCAGGTGACTCTGCGTGGCAGGCGATCCGTCGACCGAGTTGTACGCGCTCATGACTGAGCGCGCGTGTGCGCCGGCGATCGCGGCCTGGAATGGTGGAAAGAACACTTCCTCGAGTAACCGACGACTTGCGTCGATGGGATAGCTGTCGCGCCCACCGTCGCCAACGTTGGCGATGAAATGTTTAGGCGTGGTCACGATGCCCGCTCGTTCGAAGGGTGCAATGAATGCGCGCCCCATGTTCGACGTGAGCACTGGATCCTCACCGTACGTCTCCTCGACACGTCCCCATCGGACGTCGTTCGCGAGGTTGATCACCGGCGACAACACCTGCCGGATGCCGCGACTCCCGGCTTCGCGCGCGATCGCGCCGGCCACGCGCGCCACGAGCGCGGTATCCCATGTCGCCGCAAGTGCAATCGCCTGGGGAAACGACGTTGCACCTTCGCGGCCGAGCCCGTGGAGCGCCTCATCGAACGGAATGATGGGAATGCCGAGCCGAGTGCGCTCCACGAAGTAGCGCTGGATGGCGTTGATCCGCTCGGCCTGATTGCGCGCGGTCGCCACCGGGCCAGCACCAGCTGCCGGCGAAATCTGCAGTCCGAAAATTCCATGCGAGTAGTCGTTCGCCGGGTTGTCGAGATCGCCCGGGATCATGAACAACTGCCAGAACTTTTCTTCGAGCGTCATCCGTGCGACCAAATCGCGCACTCGCTCCGCGATTGGCAATCGCGCGTCGCGATACGGCAATGCAGCGCTCTCCTGCGCGTAAGCGACCGAGGGTGGTGCGAAGAAGGCGAGGAAAATGATCGCTGAGTGGAGGCGGCGCACGATTGATTTCGTCGAAGAATGACTGTGATCGTTCGAAGGGCCAAAAACTACGCCCCATCCTCTAACGGTGCGACAACATCGTTGTGCAGCTGCAAACCATGTGACGCCGCAAGCGCGGCGCGAGTTGAGCCAACGACACGACGAACATGACTCCAATCGCCACGATCATGCGCTCAATGACCCGCCGATCCGCACTCGCCGTTTCGTTGGCACTCGCACTGGCTGGTGGGTGTCGCGATATCACAGGCTCAACCGCCGGGCAGCTCGCATCCGCGCGGGAGCGATGGGCCGCGAACGGCACGGCCTCGTACGACTTCACCATCTCGTTGTCGTGCTTCTGTGCACCCAACGCGTTGCGGCCTGTCGTCGTCGTGGTGAGCAACGGCGTTGTCCATGGTCGCAAGTACAAAGACACAGGTGCTGACGTGACTCCACCATTCTCTACGGCGTATTCAACGATCGAAGGACTATTCGGCATTGTCGAAGATGCGCGCTCCAGGAACGCTGCCCAGTTGGACGTCGTGTACGATCCCGAACGCGGATACCCAACGAGAATTTCCATCGACTACGTGGCGAAGGCGATCGATGACGAAGTCGCGTATACAGTGACGGACTTTCACGTCCGATAGCGTTGGAACGCTGGCCACTATCGGTTCTGTGAGCCGATCTCCATATCGCGCGTGAGGCTCACCGCCTCCTCGAAACGCGCCAGGGTCTTCTTGCTTGGGCGGCGCACCTTGATCTCGACACCGGCCATGATAGCGAGGCCCGTGATGCGCAGCACCGGTTGCGATGCGTCGAGTGCGCGCGCGTCGCCAGCATCAGCTTCAAAGCCACCCATGAACGCTGCGCCGAGTACGTCGACGCGAACGCCGCGCGGGACAATGATCTCCACACCGCCCATGAACGCGGTGATGTCGATCTCGGTCACGCCCGCCGAAAACCGTGCTTCGCGCAAATCGATCTGGGCGCCGCCCATCACGGCAACCACCTTGAGCATCCGCGGCACGAGCCAGCTTCCCTTGCGCGCGGCCCCGCCCATCACCGCGAAGACGAGCCCACGAGGCGGTACTGCTGAAGGGGGCGCCATGATGGGCGCAACACCGGCATCGAGCGCGTCCGGAGACAACGGCGGCATGCCCTCCAGGAGGCTGTCCAGCTGTGCGGGCGTCTGCGCCTGATAGACGAGATCGAGCAGTTCTTCAAGCCGCTCGATGCGCACGTGGTCGGCGGCGAAATGAAGACTCAGCGCATGCGCGACTCGGTCCCGCTCT
>JBDTXZ010000440.1:0-4094 GCA_040005935.1 bacterium
GCGTCGGCATCGAGCGCGGCGACTCGTGGGCGACTGATGCGCACAAGTGGCTCAATGTTCCGTATGACAGTGGCGTCGCCTTTGTGCGCGACGGCGATGCACTACGCGCGGCAATGGCCGTGACGGCAGATTATCTGCCAACAGACTCCGTGCAGCGCAATCCGTCGGACTTTACGCCAGAACTTTCCCGACGCGCACGCGGCGTCGAGGTGTGGGCCGCATTACTCGCGCTCGGCCGCGATGGTGTGGAGGAACTCGTGTCGCGGCATTGTCGTCAGGCACAACGGTTTGCGGAGCGCTTGTCAGCCGCGGGGTTCGAGATTCTGAATGAGGTGGTGCTGAACCAGGTGCTCGTTGCGTTCGGAAACGCCTAGCGGACAGCGCGTGTAATTTCCGCAATTCAAGCGGAGGGGACCTGCTGGGCGGGCATTACGGTGTGGCAGGGTCGGACGGCCATGCGCATTTCTGTCATCTCGTGGGCGACGACTGACGCCGACGTGGAGCGCAGCGCAGATGCCATCATTCGCGTTGCTGCCGATTGTGCCTGAAGCAAGGCCGTCCGTTCTCGGGATGCCATCACTTGGCATCCCAAGGGAGCTAAGCGCTAGCCACTCAATTGGTTGACCACCGGGTGACCGCTTGCTGACTGCCCGTCGGCAGTTTGTATCGCGACGTTCACCCCCAAGGTTGGGCCAAGACACCTCGAGTTCGTCCTGATCCCATCCGAGACGATTCCGCGCGTTAGGTGTACTGGCCTCTCCCACACCCCTCCGCACATGCGTCTTTTACTTGTCAACGCTTTTCGCGCACCCACGCGCATTGCATTCATCGCGCTCGCCACTGCGCTTGTGCTTACCGCTCGTCGTTCCGAGGCACAGACACGCGAACGGCCGGTAGCCTTTGACAGCGCGGGCCGAGTAAACGCGATTACGCCGCCTCTTGCAGCCCGTCTGCGGTTGTCGGCCCCCAGTTGGCCCGTCACCGGCGACTATGTGGAAGCACGTCTGTATGCGATTGACGACGCCAGCAGCGCGTACGTCCTCGTGGTTCGCCGACAGCGCGAAGTGCTGGAGCGCTATTCGATGGATGCTGCTTCGCGACGCGAGTTGGCGCGCGCAATCGAGACGGGCAACGCATTGGCAAAAGCGGGCGGCGGACCTGACGCCGTACCGACATTCATCTCAGAACCCGTTCGCGGCTCATTCGTCGTGAATCAGACGGTGCTTGGCGCAGTGCTGTTCGGTCCCGCGGCGAGCGCCCTGATCCAGGAGCCGACCGGATCGACCGCCGCGTATCTCGCCGTTACCGGTGGCGCGTTCTTTCTCGCCGCGAACATGACGCAGACGAACTCCGTGTCTCGAGCGCAAAACCATCTTGCGTCACACAGCGCCCTGCGCGGCGCCATTGCAGCGGAGCTGCTGACCTATTCGGCGACCGGCGCGGATGGCGGTCGAGGATACGCGGGCATGCTACTCGCCGGCGGCATCGCGGGCGACGTGCTCGGCTTTGCACTCGGCGAACCAATGACGGACGCCGAAGCGCACGGAACGACACACGGCTCGACGGTCGCTGCCTTGCTTGCGACTGGCATACTTGGAACAACGGGATTGTTCGACAACAACACCGCCGGCGCCCGCACTGGCGCGGCCGCAATCGTTGGTGCTGGCGTACTTGGTTATCCGCTCGGTCTTCGTTATGCGCGGAGCGCCCCATATCGCGTTACAGCTGGTGACGTCTCGACACTCCTCACCAGCGAGTTGATCGGAGTCGCTGCGGCGGGTGCACTTGTGCCTAAGAGCTCATCCCCTGAGCTCACCTTTGGCTTGTTGACGACGGGGTTTGCGCTCGGTGCCTTTGCCGGCGACCAGTTCTTCGTGCGCCCGTTCGATCACACAGAATCCGAAGCGCGCATGGTAGGATACGGATCCATCGCCGGTGCGTTGGTGGCGGTGGCGGTCCCGGTGCTCGCACAGAGCGACAACGGCCAGGTCCTCCTTGGCGCTGCGGCGCTCGGCGGGATACTCGGCGCCATGTTCACGGAGCAGCTCATCGCGCCACAGCGCGCGGGAGCTGGACTTGGATCTACCGCGCCTGCGAATAGCACCAACGTGCGCCGAACATCGAGCGTGGACGTCCACTTCGCGCCTGAGTCAGTGCTGCTTGCCGGAATGGGACTGAAGGGCAATCACTCGATCGTGTCGCTCACGTTCTAGCCACAGTGTTATCCTGGGCAAGCGACGGTCGCCACGTTGTCATCTTGAGCAAGTGACGCCCGACACCGTTGTCATCCTGAGCAAGCGAAGCGCGTCGAAGGATCTGCACACTCGATTGCAGATCCCTCGACTTCGCTCAGGATGACAAATGAACTATCGTTGTCGACATGAACTGGACGCTGTTCGACACAGCCATTGGGCATTGCGGAATCGCGTGGAGCGAACGCGGGGTCACCGCTGTTCAATTGCCCGAAGCAACTGAGCGCGCCACACGCGCGCGGTTGCTCAGGGCGCGTCCGAATGCAGTGGAAGGCGAGCCTCCAGACGCCATTCAGAAAGCCATCGACGCGATCGTCGCGCTTTTGCGCGGTGATCGTGTCGATCTCTCCTTCATTCCGCTCGACGATGCGGCGGTACCGGAGTTTCACCGCCGTGTTTACGACATTGCGCGAACCATCGCACCCGGCACAACACTCACGTACGGCGACATCGCCAAGCGGCTGGGCGATATCACGCTCTCACGTGCCGTCGGACAAGCACTCGGACGAAATCCCTTCGTGATCATCGTGCCGTGCCATCGCGTGCTCGCGGCCGGCGACAAGGCCGGTGGCTTCTCTGCGCCCGGTGGTGCCGAGACGAAGTTACGGATGCTTAAAATCGAGGGCGTTTACGTGGGCGAGCCTAGTCTGTTCGATTGATTCGCGGCGAGCTTCACCGTTTTACGATGTCATCCCGCAGGAGCGAAGCGACTGTCGGGATCTGCCATCCCTGCTCTGTCGCACGCTGGGGCGCGGCGACAGGAGATCCCGACACTTCGCGCGCTGCGCTTTCTCGTGCGGGATGACATCGGCTCTGCCACCAGTGTTTGGCGACAACGCCATTGCGCGCTCCAGCACCGCGTCTGCCTCGGTGATCGAGGCAAGCGAGGATGACCATGCGTCTTACATCTCGTCTGCCGACGGTCCGTAGCAACCAGGAATCGGAATGCCGAGTTGGCGAAGGTAGACGCCGAGTTGTGCGCGATGGCTGATGCCGAGTGTGCGAAGTAGGGTAGCTTTTTGGCCAGTGAGAAAGACCTGTGGACCCATGCGCAGTGTCCACTGGCCGGCCACCTTTTGCCAATCGGCACTTTCGACGTCCGCGCTGAAACCCGCGGCGAGTTTGTCGAACAAGGCGAGTCGCTCAGCGGTGGTTGAAAGCACCTTCGTCGACATGTCTTCGGTGGCCATATCTAGCTCGTCCGTGTTGAGCACGATGCTCGCGAACTCGCACAACTCGGCCACGTGGGTTGCGAGTGTGGCGAGCGACATGGATTTGTCGTGAGGCTTCCAGTCGTTATGCCCTTCTGGGACGATTGCGATCATCTTGCGCGTCGTCGCGAGTTCGTCAGCGAGGTCGGGATAGAGCAACTGCGCTGGGGTGGCGTTGCCGGGGAAGTCGGCGGTTGAGGAATTGGTCATGTGTCGTGGCGTTCGAGTGGATGTGCTTCGGTGTTTATACGGTACTGCGTTCTGGGCATTTCCGCTAGCGCGACAAACGTCAAAAGGACCTGCACTCGTGCTCTAGGTGCAGATCCTTCGACTCGCTTTGCTCGCTCAGGATGACAGCGCGCTTATGGGTTGGCGACCGTTACGGCTTGGGAGATGATGGCGTTGCCCAGAGCGTCTCGGCCGATTGCGAAGAAAGTGTTCAACGCATCAGGCGAGAGCTGAACATTGCTAATTGTGAACGTGTACGTGCGATACGGAGCCGCGTCAATCACGAGCGGCGATGCTGTTGCCCCGACCAGAACGAGTTCTCCCGCGACGACCTTGCACTAACGGCGCTACAACGTCGAAGGACCTGCGCCGATGGGGGTGCAGATCCTTCGACTCGCTCCGC
>JBDTXZ010000441.1:0-4091 GCA_040005935.1 bacterium
GTTGCTGTTGCTGGACCTGTCATGTGAGTTTGCGCAGAGCCGTGTTGCGTACGGCGTCACGCTTTTATCTTCGTTAACAGGGGTTCAACATTCTCCTGGGAACGGTGACAAGTGACTGACCCTGTACCAAGCGCGATCGTTCATGCTGCTCCAGAACTCGAGACGCAGCGCCTGAGACTGCGGATGCTGCGCGAGACGGATTTTCCCACGTACGAAACGTGGTGCGCGAACATGGACATCCAACGCTACCTCAGCGGCAAGACATTGAATCGCGTCGAGGCGTGGCGGCATCTTGCGTACATGGCTGGTCACTGGGCCTTTCGAGGCTATGGCTACTACGCCGCGGAGGAGAAGTCGACCGGGCGACTGGTGGGGCGGGTGGGATACACGAACTCCCCAGGCTGGCCCGGCTTCGAATTGGGATGGACGATTGTACCTGAATGTCAAGGGCGCGGATACGCCACAGAGGCGGCGCAGTTCCTACTCCACTATGCCTTCGACGCCCTTGACCAGCCGCACGTGATGAGCCTTATCCACCCCGATAACGCACCGTCGCGGCGTGTGGCGGAAAAACTTGGCCAGACAATTGAGGGCGAGACGGACGTGATGAACATGCAGTTGCTCATCTACGGCATCTCGCGACCGTCGTCGGCCTGAACGCAGCCAACGACCTGCATGTGCCGTAGCGCTTGCAGGTGCGCGTGCGCTTGTCGCTCTACAGAATGCCCGCGTCGCCCGCCCATCGCGCGATGTAGCCCTGCAGGAACGTCGTAAAATCCACAGCCGCCTGCGGCAACGCGCGCGCGCGGCTGCTGATTTGATAAAAATCGAGCGTGACCACCGGATTGATTAACCGGCTCATCGCCACGCGGCGGTTCCTGCAGGCGGGCACGCCAAACGATGGAATGACGGCGACGCCATGTTCCGCTTCTACCATGGCGATCTGCGTGTCGAGCGAATTCACCGTGATCGTCGATTCCGGAGCGACGCCAGCGCCGGACAGGTGGCGGTCAACCAGCTGTTGGACTGGACTGGTCGGCGGCAACGTCACCAGCGTCTCACCCCTGAGCGAGGACCAGGTGGTGGACGCACGCCGCACCGCGGCCTCGTTGCCGGGCTTGATGACGACGAACGCGAAGCGAAAGAAGGGCGTCCGCCGAATGCCAGGCGCCTTGTTGAAGATGCCGACCGCGATGTCAAGCTCGCCGGCTTCGATGCGCTTTCGAATGGTGAGGAGGTCTGCATCGTACAAGCCGATGCGGACATGGGGGCGATGCGCGTGAAACTCCTTGATGGCATGCGGCAGGATGTTGCTGGCCACGAGCGGCGGCGCACCGACGGTGATCGTCTGCGCCGCGACCTTCGCGGTTTGGCCCAGGCGCGATACGGCAGCGTCGAAGTCGTGGAGTCCGCGCCGAGCGATCGAGAGCAACTCGTCGCCACGGGCAGTGAGCGCGACGTGGCGCGTCGTGCGATCGAACAAGCGAAAGCCAACCTGCGTCTCGAGCTCTCGAACCAGGAGACTCAGTCCGGACGGCGTGATGAACATTGCCTCTGACGCGCGCGCGAAGCTGCGATGCTGTGCAACCAGCATGAATGCCCGAAGCTGACGAGAGGTGAAGTCGATCATTGAGTTCTACTCATGAGTTGTTGAGTTTTGTGAACTTGTGCGCGCCGGGCCCGTGCGGCTAGTGTGGGCTCGTCATGAACGAGCCAACGCAGACCTCCGCCGTCTCCCGCATCCCACCGCTGACGCCCATGCAGTGGCTGATTTGCGCCGTGGCAGGCCTGGGGTTCGCGTTCGACCTGTACGAAACCCTCATGGGCGCCCTCATCGTCGGACCTGTACTGACGACGCTCGGCGGTCTGCGGCCAGGAAGCCCCGCATTCAATCATTGGGTGGGACTGTTCTTCTTCCTGCCAGCCGTGACCGGCGGCGCATTTGGATTGCTTGGCGGATACTTCACCGACCTTCTGGGACGCCGGCGCGTGCTCGTGTGGAGCATCCTCCTGTATGGCTGCTCAGCGGGGGCAGCGGGCTTTGCGACTTCGCTGCCGCTGTTGCTCGTATTGCGCTGCACCACGATGATTGGCGTCTGCATCGAGGCGGTGGCCGCCGTGGCGTGGCTCGCTGAGCTCTTTCCGATTCCGCGTCAGCGCGAACTCGTGCTTGGCTACGCACAGGGCTGTTACGCACTTGGCGGACTGATGGTGTCGGGCGCGTACTACTTCGCCGTGACACACGCTGACGCATTGCCCGCGGTGCTCGGCCATCACGACGCGTGGCGTTACACCATCATCTCGGGGCTGATTCCGGCATTGCCGTTGATCGTTGTGCGCCCGTTCTTGCCGGAATCGCCGGTATGGGTGGCGCGACATGCGGGTGGAATGCAGGAGCGTCCGAGCATACGCGGGCTCTTCGCGCCCAACTTGCGCGGCACGACAGTGCTCGTGACGGTGATGATGGCGCTGTTGCTCGCCATTCCGTACGGAGCGCTGCAGCAGACGCCGCGCGTCGTCGCTGGCCTTGCGTGGCTGCACGGCGTGGGGCCGAGGGCGATCGAGCAGGCGGTGAGCCAGTTGTTCCTCGTGCAGGAATTGGGCTCCGTCACGGGACGCGTGGTGTTCGCGCTGCTCGTCGTCCGTGTCGTGCGTCGGCGGCGCTTGCTCCAGATCTTTCTCATCCCGGCGGCCCTGTTGCTTCCGTCATTGTTCTTCTTTGCAACAACGACTGACAAGCTGTTCTTCCTTGTCGGTCTATTCTCCGCGCAGGCGCTGTTCAACGCGATGCACAGTTTCTCGGGCAACTACCTGCCACGCGTATTTCCAACGCGACTGCGTGGTACGGGCGAGAGCTTCGCGATGAATGTCGGCGGTCGGATGATCGGTGTGTGCGCAGCCATCGCAACGACGCAGGTTGCGAACGCAATGCCATCTGATCTGCCAGCGGTGCGGTTCGCGCACGCTGCGGGCATTACGATGGCGCTCGTTGTCACCGCGTTTCTCATCATGAGCTTCTGGCTTCCGGAGCCGCGAAGCGATCGTCTTCCCGATTAGCGAGGCACCATGACACGTAGCGAGTTGTACGTTCTCGACAATGCGGGCCCTGAAGCCGCCGCGCGTTTCCCCGCGCTGTCCGCGAGTTTCGATCCCGGTACGATCAGGATTCTCGAGCAGCTCGACATCGCAGAAGGTGCGCACTGCCTCGAGGTTGGCGGCGGCGGTGGCTCCATCGCTGCGTGGCTCTCGCCGCGCGTGGGGCCGAGCGGGCGCGTGCTGGTCACTGATCTTGATACACGTTATCTCGAGTCGCTGCACCTTCCGAACGTGGACGTGCGTCAGCATGACATCGCCGCCGATCCGCTGCCGGTTGCCGCGTTCGATGTTGTCCACGCCCGCCTTGTACTGTCGCACGTCGGCCAGCGCGATCGCGCGCTCGCGAAAATGGTCGCCGCCGTAAAACCCGGAGGATGGATATTTGTCGAGGACTTCGACCGGACCATGGCACCCGACTCCTCGCTCCATAGCGCGGAAACGTCGTTGAAGACCTATGTCGCGATGACGCGGTTGATGGACGAACGTGGGGTGGATCGCACCTATGGCAGGCGAGTGTTTGGCCAGCTGCGCGCGCTTGGTGTCGAGCGCCTGGCGGCTGAAGGTCGAACATTCATGTGGCCCGCGGGATCGCCCGGCCCGACGTTGATGCGTGCAAACTTTGAACAGCTGCGCGCAGGAATGGAGAGCGCAGGCTACATCACGGCAAGTGAGGTCGATGCAGACCTCGCCGCGCTCGACAGCGCGGAGTTCCTCATGCCGTCGCCGATTCTATGGGCGGTGTTTGGGCAGATACCCTGATGTCATCCCGCAGGCGCGAGCGCAGCGAGCGCGTGTCGGGATCTTCTGTCCACGCGCTCGACGAACGCCACAGAGCAAGGATAGTAGATCCCGACACTCGCTTCGCTCCTGCGGGATGACAAATCCGCTGTTGTCGTCATGTTGTTCAGGTTGACTTCGTCGCCACTCTGCAAAACATTTGGCGCACGACGAACCCAACCGACAGGAGCTACAGGTTGCCCGATGATGGACGAACG
>JBDTXZ010000442.1:0-4091 GCA_040005935.1 bacterium
CGCGCTCTCGAGGTTCTGGTGCACCAGGGTCTCGGTGGCGGAATCGACCACGAACAGCCGATGGTGCACGATCTCTTCCGGCTTGCTGGATTCCCTTCCGAGTGAGGTGATCGCTTGAATGATGACCTCCCTGACCTGGGGGAATCCCCCGCTGAAGTCGTTGTAGCCGATAGACATTCGGACACTCCGTCCCGAGAACGCGGTGTCCTCGAGCAGCAGGATGCCCGCCTGTTGCCAGTTCTGCGACGGGAAAAAGGACGAAAGCCGCATGTCGGCGACGAAACACTTCGATGGAGCACGCCGGACCAGCAGGTTCCTGATGGCGGGTATCTGCCCCGCTTGCGGCCAGTTGTCGCCGCTCAGGGTAAAGAGCGCAAGGTGACCTGGCTTCACCGCGCGCTGCGTCCAATGCGCAGTATCGATGGACTGTACCGACCACCCTCGCTGCGCGAGCGCCACGTCGGACACGTCGTTGAATTCGTCAACGAAGCGGCCGTCGCCCCCGTGAGGAAGTCCGCCGGCAATGAAGAAAAGCAGCGCAAGTATTGACGCGAGCGCCGCTGCGACGGCAGCGGCAAACACGCCGGACAATCGCGGACGCCTCGGGACCTCCTCGGTGCCCGATGCCTCTGGCTTTGCCTGCGCTGGGTCGAACTGACGGAGTCCATCCCTGTACCGAAACCAGTACGGGTAATGGCGCTCGAGCGTCCGGCGGCGCTCCTCCGTGGTGATCGCCGCTCCGGCCACGTAGCGCGCCAGCGTATCCAGCGTGGGAACGGAGGGATTCTCCGACCGGCCGGTCCGCCCCATCAGGTAGCTCGAGTAGTTCTTCAGGCTCTTCCATCCGATCTCGAGCCCGGTGCCTTCGGCGATCTCGACGCTGAGGCGATGGCTTTCGGACTCTGTGAGCGGCGCGGCGAATGCGGCCGAGAAACACTTCCGATAGGCGTCGCGAAACAGGCTCGCGAACGCATGAAGATCAGATTCTCTCGGCGCACGGTCCGCTTCTTCCGAAATTCCGTCCGGTTTACGCCCCATTTGTGGCGGCAGCTCGCCGTCCGTCAAAGAATGCGCTCCGTCGGGACGGATGCATCCGTCCACCGATCCGAAACCATACCACCGGCGAGCTTACGATGGAAACACGGATTCACACGTTGCTGGCGATCGCCTGCGCGCTGACCCTGAGTGCACCGATCATCGGAGCCCAGGACCTTCAAGTTCACTATGACTGGCGTCATTCGGTCGATCCTCGCAACAATCCGCAGAATTTTCCAGCGATCACGTTCAAGTCATTCAAGGCGCTGGAGCATGGATCCTTCCTGCTCAAACTCGAGGCCACGCTGGACGGTACACAGCACAATGTCTCGAAGGGCTACATGGAGGTGTCGCAGACGGTACGCATGTGGAACGCTCCCGTCTATGTTCTCGCGGAGTATACCGGCGGCCTCGGCCTGTTCAACGGCGGAAGCGGGGGCTACTCGATAGAGAATGCGTATCTCACGGGAGTGGCGTATCCGTTCCCGTGGAAGGGCGGATGGGCCAATGCGTATCTTGCCTACAAGCACACCAATTTCTCACGCCCGAGTCACGACCCGCAGGCGTCGCTCTACTGGGGCCGACCGATTCGCGAACGCTGGTCGTTCGCTACCACCGGCGTCTTCTGGACGCAGAACCGAAACCATGGCGACGACTACACGGCGAGCCTCACTGGCAAGCGACGATCGTTTCTGGTCGAAAACGAGCTGTGGTGGCGGGCCGTCGGGCTGGTGTCGGTTGGCACAGAGATCAGGGTCTCGCGTGATGTGTACGCCACCGATGGTCGACTGCTCGTCTACCCGACAATCGGACTGCGATACCTGTTTTGAGGTAGGTGAGTGTCGGGTGGCGCTTCGAGCTAGCGGAGCAGCACGAGATCCAAGCGACGGGCTTTGACGCCAGCGCACCAGCGGCACGGGAAGCAAGAATCGCCACTCGGCGGTCAAATCGGTCGCGCACGACTCACGTTCACTGCCCAAGCGCGACCTCCAACTCCGCATGAGCAATCTTCGCCGAGCATGGCACGAAGGTCGTCGCGAGTGATGGTGCCAGCATCGATCGCATCATGTATCACCGGTCGTCGCGCACTGATCGATGCTCGGCACCAAGAAACGCCGTCGTCGAGCTCGTGCAGGCAGCATGACCGCGACGTGTGCACGCGCGCGTACGCCACTGCCGACGAAGGCCGCCGTTCGCGGGTCATCTCGCGCTGGACACAAGCCCGCGTTGCTTGAACGCATGCTCGACGCCGGATTGCGTGAGTAACAGCATGGTATCGGTCATCGACGCAAGCCTCTCGTGGCGAGACGTTGAAGGATACCCAGGACGTTGGCCGCAACTGGCCTCGCTGTTGCAGCCGCAGCGCCAACAGGGTTGGTTTGTGGACGACGACGACGAAGCTACGAATGACGAACGATCCTCATGTCGATGGAAGCGCAACGGTGTACCGACAGTACGACGTCGGCTACGCCCTGAGCCTCGATCATGCCGCCAACCTACTCGGCGGCATTACACGCGGCCGAGTACGACCGGCACGCGTGGAAGCCCGCGCTATCCAGATTCGTAATCCGCCACTGCTCGCGGAACTTGGCGCGCACACCGTGAACGTGGGTGGCGTTTCATACGCCGCGACGCTGTCGGCGCACCTGTTCGACTTCGGCGTGTGCTCGTTGCAACTCTTCGTCCGAGCGCACGCCGACCTCACATGGACGCAATTTTCGGAGTTCGGTGCCGCCATACAGGCGTCGCCAGACGTTGGCACCATCTTCGATCGCGAGCTCGGTCCATTTCTCGAGCGCATCGCACCGGCCATTGAACGGCCTGGCGTCGCCCCACTCTCGGAAGAATACATCGTCTTTCGCGTCGACCGCCTTGCGGCCACCGATTCTGAACTCGCTGCAACGCAATTGCTCAACGACCAACAACTCGTCTCCCTGCTGTTAGGCGAGCGTCGGGCGTTATCGCCCAGTGCTCGGCGCGAGCTCATGCCGCACCGGTTTTCGTACTACGACGACGATCTCACGGTCCTTACGTGGGACAACGCGCTCGTGGTGGAGCCACGCGTCGAGGATCGCGACGTCGAGTACGTACTCGAATTCGCGAACGCGCAATTGCTCGAACTGCGGATGTATGATTTCCAACTCGACTCTGCACTGCCAGCACTGTACGATCGCGTGGCTGCTGAGCGCGCGCGGCGACGCCCGCGACTCTCCGGTCGGTTTCGCACGGTGCTTTCGGAGTTGCAAACGATCGTGGCCGACATAACGGAAACGGCAGAGCGAGTGGAAAACGCGTTGAAGGTGACGGACGATGTTTACCTCGCGCGCATTTACGCAGCGGCGCTCGAGCTGTTTCGACAACAGGCATGGCAACGCGGCATCGAGCGAAAGCTCGGCATTCTCAGGGAGACGTACTCCATGTTGCACAGCGAGGCACAGGCTGCGCGTGCCGAGCTGCTGGAAGTCGCAATCGTCGTATTGATCGTCGCCGAGTTGATTGTCGGACTTCTGTATCGCGGCCGCTGAGACGAGTGCGTGCGATGCCAGTCAGTCGTTTAGAGCCGAGGCAGCACCGAAGCTAGGGCAGAGGTGCTCCCCGACGCCTGGTATCCGAACGAGTGCGCTCATACACGAACGCACTCAGTCCCGTGACCAGCGCTCCGAGGCTCCACCCCCCGATGACGTCGGTCGCCCAGTGAACGTCCAAGTACACGCGGCTACTGCCGATCAGGAGCGTGGGCGCGGTCGCGAGCACGAGACTCTCCGACGCGGACAGCAACCGCTCCCGCCACAGCACGTACCCGAGGATCCCGAACACGGTCGCTGACGACGTCGCGTGTCCGCTCGGGAAGGCGTACGTCCGCTGATGCAAACGCTCGGCACCACTGGGTCGCGTCCTGCGATACGTCTTCTTGACCGCGATGAACAGTGCGAGCGCGACCGTCGGCGCGAGCACCACCGCACCTGCGATCGGGAGACCACGCCGGCCACTCAGCCAGAATGCGACGGCGCCGGTCAGCGGGATGAGAATGGTTGGCGACCCGGCATTCGTGATCA
>JBDTXZ010000443.1:0-4084 GCA_040005935.1 bacterium
CGAATGTGCCGATTCTTCATTCGCGTGGTATGAGTGACGCGCTCGTCGCGGCATCGAAGGCGAAGACGTTTGGCGGCCGCGTCCGTGCGCTGGCGAAAGTTCGTCCGCGCGACCTCGTGCCGATTACGCCCGCAATCGCGGAGCCATCCACCGGTGAGTCGATGGGTGAATCCGCGGAGAAGATGGCGAAGATCAATCACATCCCGCGCGATGAGCAAGATCAGTTCGCGCTGCGATCACATCGTCTCGCGGCCGCCGGTACGGCCGACGGCAGGCTCACGGCCGAAATCATTCCAGTGTTCGTGCCGCCAACCTTCGAGGCCATGACGTCCGACAATGGAGTTCGGCCCGATAGCACAATAGAAGCGCTCGCTGCACTGAAGCCTGTCTTCGATCGCAAGTATGGATCGGTCACGGCGGGCAATTCCTCACCGCTCACCGACGGCGGGAGCGCCGTGCTCCTCATGAGCGAGGAGCGCGCAAAAGCGCTCGGCTACGAGCCGCTGGCCTACATCCGCAGCTACAGTTACGCGGCACTCGATCCGGGAGAGCAATTGTTGATGGGGCCAGTGCTCGCAGCCCCTGTCGCACTCAAGCGCGCTGGCCTCACACTCGGCGAAATGGATCTGGTGGAGATGCACGAGGCATTTGCCGCGCAGGTGCTATGCAACTTGAAAGGGTTCGTGTCGAAGGAATGGGCCGAGCGCGCCGGCTTCAGCCAGCCGGTGGGCGAAGTGGACCGCGCAAAGTTGAATGTGATGGGTGGATCTCTGTCTATCGGTCATCCCTTCGGCGCAACTGGCGGCCGCATACTCACGACGCTGTGCAACGAGCTGGCTCGGCGCGGCGGACAGTTCGGGCTCATGACCGTCTGCGCCGCGGGCGGAATGGGCCACGCGATGGTTATCGAGAGGATCTGATGGCCGCACTCACATTGCAGCACGTCGACGGCATCGCGGTTATCACCATCGATCTGCCGGGGGAGCCCGTCAACAAGGTGACGGCGAGTTTACGCGCCGAGTTTGCAGGAATGTTTACGCAGATCGAGGGCGACTCCGGCGTAAAGGGCATCGTGCTCTTGAGCGGCAAGCCAGACAGCTGGATTGTCGGCGCCGACATCGACGAGTTTCTCACCTTCCATAGCGCTGCTGACGCCGAAGCGCTGAGTCGTGGTGGTCAGTCGCTCCTCGCGCGCCTGGAAGGGCTCAAGATTCCCGTCGTCGCTGCGATACACGGCGCGTGTGTTGGCGGCGGACTCGAGACCGCGCTTGCGTGCCACTATCGGATCGCCACCGATCACCCCAAGACCGTACTTGCCCTGCCGGAAGTGCAACTTGGCCTGGTGCCTGGCGTCGGCGGGACGCAGCGTCTGCCGAGGTTGATCGGTCTCCAGCTTGCGCTCGACATGATCCTCACGAGCCGCAACGTGCGCGCGAAGAAAGCGTATCAGACTGGCCTCGTGGACGAGCTGGTGCACCCGGAAATCCTTCGTGATGTCGCGCTCGATCGCGCGCGCAAACTCGCGGCACGCACGCTGGAGGTACAGCACTCGCCAAAGCGTCGCGGCGCCACGAACCGGTTGCTCGAGGACAATCCGATCGGCCGCGCAATTGTCTTCAAGAAGGCTCGCGAAGGCGTGCTGGCCAAGACGCATGGCCACTATCCTGCGCCGCTCGCCGCGATTGGCGCTGTGCAGGCCGGCTATGAGAGAGGCATCGACGTCGGCTATCGCGAGGAAGCGCGCGCCTTTGGCGAAATGGCAGTCTCCGATGTCTCGAAGCAACTCGTCTTTCTTTTCTTCGCGACGACCGCCCTCAAGAAGGACTCCGGTGTCTCCGGCCCCGCGCCGGACGCCGCGCTAATCGCGACACTCGGAATTGTCGGCGCGGGATTCATGGGCGCAGGAATCGCGTCAGTTGCGGTGCAGCAGCAAACGCCCGTACGCCTGAAGGACACCGACACCACGCGCATTGGCAGGGGGTTGGCGGCAGTGAGCGAGGTGCTGAAGGAGCGACTCAAGAAGAAGCAGATCACGCGACTCCAGTACGACGACCAACTTACTCTCGTGGGCGGGTCGACGACGTATGCAGGCTTTGGCCGCGCGAATCTTGTGATCGAAGCGGTGTTCGAGGATCTCCCGCTCAAGCATCGCGTGCTGATGGAGGTGGAGCCGGTGTTGCACGCGGACGCGATTTACGCGTCGAACACCAGCACTATTCCCATTGCGAAAATCGCAGAGGAAGCCACGCGACCAAACCGCGTGCTGGGGATGCACTTCTTCTCCCCAGTGCACAAAATGCCGTTGCTCGAGGTCATCGTGACCCCCGCGACAGACAAGGACGCAACGGTCACGGCGGTCGCGTACGGCAAGCGACTTGGCAAGACGGTCATCGTCGTGAACGACGCGCCGGGCTTTTACACTACCCGCACGCTCTCCGCATACATGAACGAGGCGGGCCGTCTTCTCGACGAAGGCGCGGCCATCGAAGCAATTGACAAGGCGCTACTCGACTTCGGATTTCCTGTTGGGCCCATCACGTTGCTCGACGAAGTGGGCATTGACGTGGGCGGAAAGGTGGGCCTGGTCCTTTCCGAAGCCTTCGGCGCACGCATGGCGCCGAGTGAGTCGCTGCGGCGCGTTGTGGAGTCGGGACGCACGGGCAGGAAGGGAAGGGAGGGATTCTACCTGTACGATGCGCACGGGAAGAAGAACGCGGTCGATGCCTCGGTGTATGAGTTGCTGCCTCACGGAGCCCAGCGTGCGGAAATCGACATGGTGGAGATCCGGCAGCGCTGTGTATTGGCCATGGTGAACGAGGCGGCCCGATGTCTGGAGGAGGGAGTGCTTCGCTCGGCGCGCGATGGCGACGTAGGCGCTGTATTCGGCATTGGTTTTCCACCGTTCCTCGGCGGGCCATTCCGTTACATCGACACGGTAGGTGCAGTCGCTATCGTAGAGGAACTGGAACAGCTAAACGGGCGTTTCCCGGGTCGGTTTGCGCCCTCGGAGCTTTTGTTGGATCATTCCAGGGGCCGAAAGCGATTCTATCCGGCGCACGGGTCCCCCTTGCCGTAGATTCCTGCTGACGATGCTGGGTGGACGTGGAGTCGCGTGTCTTGTCTTGTACACGCACGGGTCGCGCACGCACAAAATGTGACTGCTGGGGTTGAACTTGGGTCTTGAAAGCATGGAGAGCTCGGATGCGGAGCTCGTCACGCGGGTATTGCATGGCGAGGTGAACGCGTACGGTGCCCTGGTCTCTCGGTATCGAGACCGGTACGCACGGTACGCGGTGCACATGCTGGGCAATCGAGAGGATGCGGAGGAGGCGCTGCAGGACGCCTTCACGCGTGCTTATCGGTCGCTATCCCGGTGCGAGGAGCCGGAGCGGTTTGGTGCTTGGCTATTTCGCATTCTCGTCAACCGATGCCGGACGAGTGGTGCTCGGCGCGTACGCCGCAGCCAGACGTTTGTGCACGACGAGGGAGCACTACTCAATGCCTCGGAAGAACATCCGGCCGAGCAGACGATGTGGCGCGAGGAGATCGAGCGAGCCGTCGGCGAACTCAGTCAGGATCAACGGGAAGCGTTCCTCCTGAAGTATGTGGAAGAGTTGGGATATGACGAAATGTCTGAGATCACCGGAGTGGGTGTCTCGGCGTTGAAAATGCGTGTCATGCGCGCTTGCGATCGGCTGCGCGTTCTACTGAAAGAGGTTCACAGTGCCTGAGTGGGGACGTACAACGCTCGAGATGATCGTTCAGGATCTGCAGCGACCCGTCAAGCTTGACGAGTCGTTCGAGCGTCGCGTCATGGTTCGGGTGCGCAAGCTCTACGCGGAGCGGCGTCCGCGGCGTGGCCGCGGATGGATGAGCATCGGTGCCACCATCGCGCATCGCCCCGCGTGGGCCGCAGCGCTGGCGGCAGGTATCGTTGCGATTGCGACGTTCGGTGTTCTACGTGCAAAGCCGGGCACCGAGCGTGTTGTCAGCGCTTCAGGGCCCGAGCCCGTAAAGTTTGTTTACGTGTCGCCGACGGCGCACAGTGTCACCGTCGTTGGAGACTTCAATAATTGGGGACTTG
>JBDTXZ010000444.1:0-4077 GCA_040005935.1 bacterium
TCGAGAAGATCATGCGCGGGACCTTGTAGCGGTCCGCCTGGCGCCACACCGTCTCGGTTTGCGGCTCAACACCGGCGACGGAATCGAGCAGCGCGACCGCGCCATCGAGCACACGCAGTGAACGCTCGACTTCTACAGTGAAGTCAACGTGTCCCGGCGTGTCGATGATGTTGATGCGGTACTCCGGCCCAGCGCCTTCCTTATCTGACTGGCCGTGACGCATCCAGAAGCACGTGGTGGCGGCAGACGTAATCGTGATGCCGCGCTCCTGCTCCTGCTCCATCCAATCCATCGTCGCGGCGCCTTCATGCACCTCGCCGATCTTGTGGCTCTTGCCGGTATAGTAAAGAATACGCTCGGTCGTCGTCGTCTTGCCGGCATCGATGTGTGCCATGATGCCGATATTTCGATAGAACTCAAGCGGAGTTTCGCGTGCCATATCTACCCGTCAGGTGTCAGTCGAGGCGGCCAAGTCGTATTTGCACAACAGCGCCAGCGACAGGATCAAGTCAGCAAATGCAAACGCGGGTGGACCAAGCGCCCGAATTGGGCCGGTATCCATCCGCTTTCGCCAGGGTGTGATCGCCTCTCATGCGCGATCGGGGACCCAAGGCGCGCCGAGCAACGTGCGCTCGACGTCAAATTGTCCTGCGTTGCTTCTCGGGAGCGGAACGAATCCGCCGGTCTGAGCACCTCTTCCAGACCTTTAGGCCCGGAAACCCATAATTCGGCCGCAGTGAGCCGGTGCACGGATGTAAAACCCCGTAGCCCCATGAATTTATCGGGGATACGAGCGATGTCAACCTGCCGAACGCGGAATTTGCGACCGAGTGGCAGCGGTTTGTCCCTGACGCACCCGCGCACTGTGCCGGACGCGTGCACCGACTTCTGGACGCCGAAAGCCTCCACGACTGGCACCGTCCGTTAAAAGCGCGCGACGATGACCAGCGGCGACTCCGCTTTCGGCGTACGTGGCTTGGGTGGTGGCGGCTGCGATTCCTTTGCGGCGGAGATCGCGACAACTTCCAAACCGCCACTCGCCTCGCGTGTTTCCATCGTCACGGGCAATTCCGCCAACTCGGCCGCGTCGTTGCGACGCTCCGCCAGACGTCGTTCCGGAACCCGCTTTTGAGCGACAGCGCTTCGGCGCTCGTGCACGCGACGCTGTGCCGTGCGATCCCAGTCGGCCAAGTGCGGGAGCATCTCGTCGAGCGAATGCACGCGGCGCGCCCCATCGTGTTCTCGACGAAACACAACCTGCGTCCAACCGCGCACACCCACGGGCTTGTGCCACGTACGCCCAATGCGCACAGCCTGGCCGGCGATGACGTGACCAAGCACGCGCTCATAGCGTGAGCGCGAAAGCTGCGTCGTTGGGAAGAGGTCGTTCCACGCACACAAACGGCCCACGTCCTCGTATGACGTCGGCCGGTCATCGAGATCGAGCAGCGACGACGCTCGGCCGCGCATCACGTCGGCAATGAGCTGCAAAGACCGACGATCACCCAGCGCGCGAATCGCGCTCCAGAAGTGCTTGGTCGTTCGCTCCCCCATCATCCGCAACGAGACGCGCTCGCCGGAAATTATCGTCCACTGCTCGCGGTCGATGTCGGCAGTGAATGGATTCGTCGGGAAGCTGCTGTCCTTGGCAACCCATCCCTTGCGCGAGCTGTGGGGAACGGGTACGAAGCCCCGCACAACCGGCAAGCGGTGAGCCGCGAGCTGGTCGATCGAATAGGACGGCCACGTCATCACCTCTCGCACGATCCCCACGATGAGCGTTGCGGTCGCTGCCATCAGGGCCGGGTCAGGCGTGAAATCCGCTGTGATCTCGACGCGATTACCTCGCGGTCGCACGCCGACTCCCGTCGAGCGGCGATTTGCAGCTAAGAGCATTACCGGAACCGCCAGCACGTGCGTCAGCAGATATGCCAGTGATTCCACGCAACGCTCGTCTGCCCGCGCGCACGTTGGCGCATCGAACGACACATTGTAGTGCGCACTGAAACCGACCAGGCGGATGGTCCGCCGCGTTGCAACTTCCCATGCGTCGAGCTCCGCCCGCAGAAAGCCGACACTCTCCCAAAGAGATCGCGTGCCGCGCGCGCCACAGCCCTGGTCGATCTCGATCATCGGCGTGGCGAGCTCCATCACGCCTGTATCGAAATACAGCGCACCACCCGTAGGCAGATGATACGAGCGTCCGGTACGATGCACGAGCGGGCCACGGACGACTCGCTTCGGCGAGCCGAACACGTCCTCGGGCTTCTGCACCACGCCATCCACGACAGTGGAGAACTCCGCCTCCAAGCCAATCGCGGGAAGTCGGGCAGCCGCCTCCCGAGAGCCGTTAGTGGTGCGTGGACGCTTGACCTGATCCACCGATATCATCCCATTCCTTCGACCACGATGCACCGCCGGCGAGGCTCATCACAGCGGATCTCCAGCCAACTTCAGGTTGTACGTCTCGCCCGCCGCTTCACGCGGTACGCTCACGACATAGCCGAGATCGAGATGCAGATGATCGTCCGTCTTTGCGAGTTCCGGGCCCAGCGGACGAGTCCAGACGGTCGGGATCACCTCACGAGCAATCGCGGCGTAGCGCGCAATGCTGTCCTGCGAATCGAGATAGGTGTCTCCCACTCGGTAGACGTTCGCCGCCGTCCCCCAGCAATGCGGAGACGCTCCACCGATCCGAGTGTGCCGAGGAGAGCAGTAGCCCCCGTTTGCGCCGATGAATACGTAGTTACCAACGGCAGCCCGAAAGAGCTCCAGCGCGACCGCGAGAAGGGCTGTCGCGCACGGGAGATAGCGCGGAAAAACGCGAAGCGGTGGTGCTTCCCGGACGTCGGTGTGAATGAATTCCGATGCCGCGAAATGTGGGGTGAGATAGGTATTTCGCGCCTGCTCCCACGATTCAATTTCGTAGAAGTAGCGCGGAAGCACCCGCGCTTGCCCTGTGTGATCGCACAGGATACCGCCGGGAAGCAGTACGTCGCGGAAACGACGTTCGAGCCGTCGCCCATCGATGAGTCGCAAAGGGAAGGTCGCAAGTGCGGTCGCCATCAGTCACGATCTCCAACGAGTGCAGCGTAGGCCAAGTAGGATGCAGCTGCGATCGTTGCGGATCGCCCGGTCATGGAAGGAGTCCACTCCGTGAGTACGGCGAGAGCGTACGGACGGCGGTCTGGCAGGTAGACGAGCCCGGCATCATGCGCGATCGTCGAAATTTCTCCGGTTTTGTGTGCCACCCTCGCTCCGCGCGGCAACCCGGCTGGAATTCCGCTCTTGAATTGCTGGCCGAGCAGGACGTCGATCATTCGATGCGACAGGGCGGCACTAAATGCACGTTCCTCGCCGATGAGGCGGAGCAGTCCGACAAGTCCGCTCGCTGTAACTCGATTGTTGATTCCGTGCTCGAACGCTTTTTCGTCTTCGACGCCTCGGCGCAAGTCGATGCCGTCTAAGCCGAAGCCCTCGATCGTGTGCTGCAGGACGTCAAGCCCAACGAGGTCGAGGAGCAGGTTCGTCGCGAGATTGCTGCTTGTGGTGATCATCGCGTCGGCCAATTCGCTGACGCGAAGCGTGCGCCCCACTTCGCGATGGACATCGGGATTTGCGTCACGGTCGAGCCGCACGCGATACGGAGAGCCGTCGTGTGCGCTCAGGAACCGGTTGCGAACGTGAACGCGCGATTGCGGGAGGAGATCTCCGCGAAAGATGGCGCCGAAAACGCCGACGAGAATCGCGACCTTGATGGTGCTCGCGGCGTGAAACCAGCGGTCGGCGTGGTATTGGAACTGGGCGCCCGTCTCGAGGTCGGCTATGCACACGGCCATTGCTCGCGCCCCCGATCGTGCTTCCAAGTCAGCAAAACGCGCGTGAAGTTCGGTCGCAGATTGCAGCGACGGTACTGAAGACTGGGGAGGAAATCGGCGGCTCATGGCGGGGATCACCCGGCCGAGAGCAAGTCGGCCAGCGGGTTGCCGGTCGAGGTGACGCACCCCCGCCAGGGCGGGATCCAGCGGACGACGACGCAGGCCGGCTCGGTCCATGCCTTCGAGCACGCATCGCTTT
>JBDTXZ010000445.1:0-4074 GCA_040005935.1 bacterium
GGCGTCCGTGCGCGCGCGGATGTCGATACCACTAACCGAGATCACGGCGGAATCAGTACCTGCGCGTGTCACTCGTGCCGGAACCACCTGGCCGGGCGCGATCAGCAGGGGAACCATGACGGTGTCCCCACCAATCGCGCGGGCGCGCCGGAGCACAAGCTCCAGTGTCAAGCCCGAGAGGTTGTCGAACGGCACCGTACCACGTGGCAAGGCAAAACGCCGTGTCGATGACGGAGTGGTTTGCGGTGTCCGGTCAATGCTGATGTCCGCGCTGTCGCCGTGGACGTTGATGACGGTGTGTGTTGCACCGACTTCACCACGAGCACCGGATCCTTTTGTGTGATCAAGGCTTTGGACCTCGAAAGCGGGTGATAGCCTGAACGTGCGTTGCACGCGCGTCAGCGGAGTGCGATACCGCAGATCTCCCTCAGCGCGGCCGTCTGTCAATGACACGATTTCGGCGGCGAGGGTGTCGTGCCCGAGGCGCACGAAGAACACGGCGCGCTCGGTCTGTTGCGCGCCGGCTGTCGTGGCAAGGGCGGCGATAAGAGCACCAAGAATTCCGGTCGTGCGACGGACGGTGGTCATTGTTTCATCTCCTGCTTCCACGTGATATAGGTGTAGACGACAGGCGCGCCCAGTGCGACGACGATGGCTGTGAGAATGACTCTGCGAATGGCGGGGGCAGAGAGAAGCGCGGCCGTGACGATGATCGCGACTCCGGCGGCCGTCATCGTGTAGCCGGCGAGCCGGTGTGTGCGAGCCCACACGCGATCATTGGAGAGCGTCCATGGTGAGAGACGTGCGATGCGGAGGAGCGCGAGTGCGATCGGGTACCAGCGTTCGAGGCTATGCATCTCGCCCTCCCGGGGGGAGCCAAGACGACAGGTGTTCGACGACGTCCTCGAAGACGCTGGTGTTGAGCTCGTAGACGATTTGTTGTCCAACGCGCGTGGAGAGGACGAGGTTGGCGTCTCGGAGCACGGCGAGGTGTCGCGAGATGGTGGGCCAGGTGGCGTCGAAGTGTTGGGCGATTTCGCCGGAGGTGAGCGATCCGTCCTTCAGGAGGCGGAGGATGTCACGCCTGGTGGGGTCCGAGAGTGCCTTGAACGCGCTGTCCACGCTTGCACAGTAAGCTAATTAGCTAATTACGCAACTGTTGCCCGGGCGTCGTCAGACCGAGAGACGCTGCAACAGCTCCATCATCTGGACATCGTACGGATCGGGCGCATCGTCATCATCGCCAATGTCGACCGTGAGTTGCGGCGTCTCGAGAATGAGCGGAACGCCGCGCGTCCTCGTGTCCTGCAGCAACCACCCAAACGCATCGGCGCCGATCTTCCCATCCCCGATGAGCATGTGACGATCCTTGTTCGAGCCGAGCGCCCCTTCGCTGTCATTCAAGTGAAAGAATCCCGGCGGCTCGCCGGTGGCCTCTTCGAATGCGTCGAGCAGACTGCTCGTTGCCGCCGCCGACTCGCGAAGATCGAAACCGCTTGCGAAGAGATGACAGGTGTCCAGCCCGTAGCCCGTCCGTGCGCGCAAGGAGTCGGGGACACGACGGAGAATGCTGCCGACTTCGGCCGGCGTGCGGCCCATCGTCTTCCCTGCCCCCGCGGTGTTTTCCACCAGGAGCCGGGTGTTGCCTGTGACACGCTCCAGCGCGTTGATGATTGCCGCCGCGATGCGTTCCGCGGATGCTTCCCGATTGTCGTCGGTCGCGGCGCCCGGATGAAAACACACTGCACCGACACCGAGTGCGGTGGACCGCTCGAGTTCCTTGGCGAGCCCGTCGCGCGCGCGAATCCACTTCTCGTTGTCGGGCGTCGCCGTGTTCAGGACGTACGCCGCGTGCACGACCACGCGTTCGAGCGCGATGGAGGTGGACGCGAGCGTCTCGCGAAACCGCGTGACTCGATCCGCGCGAATGGAGACGCGATCGTTGTAGTACTTGGGAATGGCGGTGAAGATCTGCAGTGCGCGCATTCCCGCACCGGCGGCGCGACGGGCCGCCATGTGAATGCCGCCGTTGTCGATGGTGTGTGCGCCGAAGTAGTGCTCCACGCGATAGCTCTCTTGCTGGGACGGGACGGGCGGCGGCTACTCGGTGCGACCGGTGCGCTGCGACAGGTCGAGCATGAGGGAGCCGCCGAGGTACTCGACGGACTGCGGGTTCTTGAGCTTTGCCAGGCGGCGCACCACCTGCGCGATGCGAGCCGCCTGCTCCTGTATGACTCGGAGCTGCTCGAGTTGATCGTCGCGGAGACCACCGTCCATCAAGAGCAACTCGGCGTGGCCAAGCAGCGCGGACAGCGGGTTGTTGATCTCGTGCTCCAGTGCGATCGTCGTTTCGCCAATGCCAGCGAGCCAGCGGGACTTGGCCAGCTCCGCTTCGGCGTTGCGCCGCGCGATGTCTTGCGCGATGCGGCGCTGCGCAATTGCCAGGCGCGCGCGCAGGTTCTCTGGAGAGCTCGGCTTGGTGACGTAGTCGTCGGCACCCGCTTCCAGCACGCTGGCGAGATCATCGCGTCTGTCGCGCGCGGTGAGGATGAGGACGAAGGTCTCGCGTCCCGCGGGATGTGAGCGAATGCGGCGGCACACTTCGAGGCCGTCGATTCCCGGCATGCTGATGTCGAGCACGACGAGAGGTGACGGCGCGGCCTGAAAGGCGTCCCAGGCCAGCGCACCGTTGTCCGCGACCGTCACGTCATGGTCGAGGTCAGCGAGGACCGCAGCCAGAAGTGAACGTGCGATTGGATCGTCGTCAGCGAAGAGTACGCGCATGCGTTGGCGCGAGAAGTTTCATCACGGCAATGTACCCCTACGAATGCGGAATGTGGCGCCTCCACTGGAGGCGACGCTCTCCTGCCACGCGACCGTGATGCGATTGGACTGCACGGCGACGAGCGGCTGCGTTGCCGCGCCATTGTCGTTCGACAGAGGTAACACGCGGTCCTCGAAAATGTGACCCATCGTCTTCGACAGCGCGAGACCAATACGCGGCGTTCGGCTGTTCGGATCTTCGAATGCAACAACGACGCGATCGCCCGACGCGGCGACGCTGGTGTGCCCCAGGCGTTCTCCATAAACAATCGGGACCGGCGCGTGAAACGTGGCCCCACCGTCCATCGAGTGCGCAAAGAAGAGACCGGGTCCTTCTGCTGCGACCATGGCGTAGGCGACGTGCACGTACCCGCTGGCGGAATCCGCAGCGATGGCCGCGGGTGCGCGAATGCAGCCGGTCACGCCGTGATCCGTGGTATCGACGGGCACCATGGCGTTCCAGGTTGCGCCGCCATCGCTCGAGCGTGACGAGGCGAGCGTCGCTGTGCTATCGGCGCGTGGCGACCACCACACGGCGAACAGCCGGCTCCCCGATCGCGCGAGACGCAGTGAGCCCGCGCACGCGACGGACGGCGGCGTCACCCGTGCGGCCATGCGAACGAGGCTGTCGTCTACCAGTGCGCCGTTCGTTGAAATTGCGACGATCGGACTGACGACCTGTTCGCTGCGTTCGCTGGCCCACTCCACCGGTGCGGAGGTACACCCAACGAGCTGGGCGAACACGACAAGCCCGAGCGTTGCTCGAGCGGCGAGCTGAAGGTGCATGGCCACTAGAATAGTCGAATCACGCGGACGGGGATTATCTTTTTTCGTCGAACGAGTCTCCCCACCACGTCACCGAACTCTTATGTCCGCATCCGAGTCTTCCGCACCTCTTGCAGGTTTTTCGGGTACGCGTCGCGTTCCCCCGCCGGTGAATGAGCCGGTCAAGAGCTATGGGCCAGGCACGCCCGAAAAGGCCGCGCTCAAGGCGCGACTCGCGAGCATGGCGAAGGAGCGGGTGGATATCCCGATCATCATCGGCGGCAAGGAAATCCGCACGGGCGATGTGGCGCAGAGCGTGATGCCGCACGATCACGCACATGTGCTCGCCGACTGGCACCGTGCATCACCGGTGCAGGTGAACGAGGCCATCGCCGCGGCGAAGAAGGCCGAGTCGGACTGGTCGCGTTGGGCGTGGGAGGATCGCGCGGCAGTGTTTCTTCGCGCGGCTGAGTTGCTGACGACGAC
>JBDTXZ010000446.1:0-4071 GCA_040005935.1 bacterium
CATAGTTGGGAGAGTTGCCGCCCGCCTCTCGCTCGATCAACGCGCGCTCACGCGAGGCGTCTCCCCAGCGACCGGCCGCCGCGTAACCGAATACCAGGTTGCTGCGTCCGCCGAAATGCGTAGGACCCAACTTGAATCCTCGTTCGAATTCCAAAACCGCGCTGTCCGGCTGCGCGTGAAACACGTGGTAGAAACCGAGCGCTCGGTGCATGATGGGGTTCGATGGATCGAGCTGCGTCGCCACGCGCATCTGGTCAATCGCGGCGTCATACTGCCGCGACAGAAAAAGCGCGTACGACAGCAACGCAATGGCAGTTCCCGACAGTGGGTCGCTCGCTCGTGCGCGTCGCGCCTGGACAAGTCCGTCCGTCACGCGTCCAAGCTGGCCGAGCGCTGCGCTATACGCGGAGCCGACGTCGGCATTGGTGGAATCGAGCCGCACCGCCTTCTCGAGCGGACTAATCGCGTCGGCAAACCGCAACTCGCCCGTCAGCACAAACGCTTCAGCCGCATAAGCCTCGGGCACCGTGGAGTCGAGCGTCACTGCTCGGGTGATACTCGCGCGGGCCAGAGCGTTCATCGAATCCGCCGGCGCGACGCCGAGCGTGGGGAGGTTGGCGTACGACATGGCGAGGTACGCATGCGCCCGTGCAAACTGCGGATCCTGCGCGACGGCCTTCCGGAACAGATCGATCGCCGTCGCGAAATCATTCTGGTCGAATGGGTGCCGGCCGCGAAGAAAGAAGTCGTACGCCACGGCATCCGCCGTCCCGCGCGGCCGGCCGGCGCCCGTACGATCCGTGTTCACGATGCTGGCCACGTGAAGTCTGCCTGCGATTGCACGCACGATCGTGTCTTGCATTCCCACCAGCTCGTTCGGCGTACCGTCGAAGGTCTTGCTCCAGAGGACCGATTCATCCGCAGCGTGGACCAGTTCCGCTGTGACGTGGAGATGAGACAGTGATCCACTCACGCTCCCTTGCAGCACGGCGTCGACGCCGAGCTTCGAGCCAATTTCCTTAGGGCTTCGTCCCTTCATTTGCTGCGACGAGCCGCGCGCCTTAATGACGAGATCCGGAGTTGTGTGCAGCGCATCACGCACCTGGTCGGTGACGCCGTCCTCGAGATAGTCGAATGCTGTATCTCCACTTGTATTCGTGAACGGCAGCACAGCAATGGACCGAACGTCGCTGCGGCCCGCATCGTTGGCCTTCGTTCGCCACCACATAGCGCTCGCGAGCAGACCGACAATGACGACGGCGGCGCCCACTACGCGCCGACGGGACGTCCGCAGTGGCAATCGCGACGCGGAGACGCTGGCGGCTGGCGCCCCGGTCGACGCGCCGATTCCGTCCAGCACGTGTATGATCTCGCTGGCACCCTGCGGGCGATCGCCCGGTCGTTTCGCAAGGCACCGCATCACCACATCCGCAAGTGGGGCAGGAGTCGCCGGACGGAGTGTCGCGATGGATGTGGGCGGTTCGATCGCGTTCGCGGCCAGCATGCCTTGGGTGCTACGTCCTGCGAACGGCACATGTCCCGCGAGCATCTCGTAAGCCATGACGCCAAAGGCATAGAAGTCCGCGCGGAGATCGACGGACGGGTCGGCAGCGGCCTGCTCCGGCGCCATGTAAGCAGGGGTCCCCAGCGCAACGCCAATGGACGTGAGGGGGCCGGCAACAGTGGCGTCGCTCACCGCCTTGGCGACTCCGAAATCTGCGATGACGGCTGACGCGCCGGAGATGAGCACATTGTCCGGCTTTATGTCGCGGTGCGTAACGCCATTCGCGTGCGCGAAGGCGAGCGCCCTTGCGACATCTCGAAGTACGGATATCACTTCGGCGATGGGCAGTTCGCCGTGCGAGAGCCGGTCGCGCAGCGACTCGCCGTCGACGAACGGCATGACGAAATACGGCAGGCCGCCGACTTCACCGGCGGCCAGCAACGGAACGATGTGTGGGTGCTGCAGTCGCGCCGCGACGGAGATCTCGCGGCGGAAGCGCGCGACGGAGACGCTTCCCGCCAGATCGGCGGGCAGAATCTTCACGACAACGCGACGTCCGAGTGCCTGCTCGACGGCCACGAACACGCGCGACATTCCTCCGCCACCGAGCTCGCGCTCGATTTCGTATGCGTCACCGAGGGCTGCCTGGAGCTGGTCGCGAACGTCTGTCAATCAAACGGGAGCAGGAGGATCCGCGAATCTAGCCGCGCGCCGAGGGATCGGCGAGCGCGCTTCGCGTGCTCGCTCGCGCACTCAATCGCTGGCCAGACGCAGCCGCAAGACGGTTGACGCTTAGCGTCGGACTTGCCGTTGCCGTCGACGATTGCTCTCGTGCGTTGTGCTATTGATTTGGCAGGTGAACGTACGCGGTTCGGCGGCTTTAGCCCGCTGACTGGGGACGGAGACCCATTTGCTCGAGCAGGCGGGGCCAGCGCGCATCGCGGTGGAGGGGCCTGAACGCGCGTTCGGACTTGATCCCGTTCATGAAGGAAGCGCGCGACTCATAGCCTTGGTCGAGCCATTTGAACGCCTCGTCGATGTCACCGAGTCCCGTGTACGCCATCGCGATGTGAAAGGGCACAGTGTAACGGAGTTCTGGTTGCCTGAGGAGCGATTGTATGATGCGCTTAGCCTCCAACCGCCGGCCGGCGACGGCGTACGCATACGCCAGCTCCGCTGAGTCGCGTGCACCGCTCAACTCGGCGGCACGCCGCAGCGCGGCAATCGCCTGGGGATACATGTTTTTCTGGAGATATGCGTGGCCGAGCTGCTGATAGGAAAGGTCCGATAGGGGGTTGAGCTCCAACACACCTTTCAAGCAGCGAATAGCCTGGTCCGGCCGCCCCTGATTTACGTAAGCGCGTCCAAGCAGCAGCGTCGGGCCGGGCGCGAGCGGATCAGCAACATGCGCCGTGTCCAGATGAGCAGTGGCCTCAGTGAGTCGGCCTTGGCTCGAGAGGCAGATCGCTAGTGCAATGCGCGCGAAGCCGTACCCAGGGTCCAGCGCGACGGCGATCCGCGCCTCTAGCTCTGCGGCGGCCCAATTGTAGTCGTGCACACACAGCAGGTGGGCCAACGAAGCATGCGCATCCGCTAAAGTGCTGTCGAGCGCGAGCGCTTTCTGTGCGGCCGCTTTCGCCTTTGCAAACTCTTCGTGCGGCCGACCATAACCGAAGACGGCGAGTCTGGTGTGCGCGTCCGAGAGGCCGGCGTATGCGCGGGCGTAAAGGGAGTCCCGTGCGATGGCGCGGTCGAAGTAGCTCGCGGCCTGAAGGATTCCGTCTCTGCCCGTGCGTTGCCAGAAGATGGAACGTCCCCTGAGGTACAGCTCGTAGGCGACTGGGTCCGCCGTCGAGCGCCTGAGGGATGGACTTCCAGCGCCGACCGCGAGCGCTACCCGAATTGCGTCGACGATCGAGCGCGCTATTTCCTCTTGTGTGCTCAAGGCGGCGACGAGCTCACGGTCGTAGCTGTCCGCCCACATCACCGTCGCGTTGCTCGTCCTGACCAGTTGTGCAGTCGCCTTGAGGCGGCGGCCTTCTCGGCGCACGCTTCCCTCGAGCACCGCGCACACGCCGAGTGAGTCGGCGAGTGCGTGCACCCCAAGGCCTTTGCCCTTGAGTGCGAACGCGGTGGTTCGTCCAGCGACGGTGAGCTTCGGAACTTTTCCCAGCGTCCCGATCAGCTCATCGGTGAGCCCATCACTGAACGGCTCGTTCGCAGCGTCGCCGCTTGTGTTGGCGAATGGAAGCACCGCGACGAACCTGCAGGCACTCCCGTCAGCGAGCGAGTGACGATTGCGCGGCCACGCTCGGTAGCTGGCGACCGCCACGAGGATCAGCGCAACGATCGCGACGGTTCGCCACATCGGGCGAACACGAGTTCGCGCGGTGCTGCGCGTCTCGCCCACTGATGCGCTAACGGCTGTGGCAATCGCAGTCTCAACAGTGTCATGATGAGGTCGCTCGTCCGCCGCGGACTCCGGCACCGGCGTTTTCTTTACGGGACCCGCGCGCTGTAAACGGCTCACGACTTCTCGAACTGCGGGGTCGGGAAGGCCGCCGACC
>JBDTXZ010000447.1:0-4069 GCA_040005935.1 bacterium
CCGATCCGAAGACGCTCGAGCGGTCGGGCGGGCCCATTCACGGCGACATGACGGGGACGGAGTGGTACGCGATGGCGTTTGCCGTCGCGGAGTCGCCTTTGACGAAAGGAGTGATCTGGGCGGGCTCGGACGACGGGCTCGTGCACCTGACCCGCGACGGCGGCGCAACGTGGCAGAACGTAACGCCGCCCAACCTGCCGCCCTTCACGAAGATGAGCATCGTGGAGCCTGGTCATCACGACGCGGGCACGCTGTACATCGCGGCGAATCGCTATCAGCAGGATGACTTCAAGCCGTATCTGCTGAAGACGGCTGACTACGGAAAGACCTGGGCGCGCATTGACGCGGGAATACCGGCTGGCGCGTACACGCGTGTGATCCGCGAGGACCCTGTTCGCCGAGGGCTGCTGTTTGCCGGCACGGAAACCGGTGTCTTCGTCTCGTTCGACGACGGCGCGCGCTGGCAGTCGCTCCAGCTCAACCTTCCGAGGGCCAGCGTCCGCGATCTCGCCATCAAGGATGCTGACCTCATTGCCGCCACGCACGGCCGGTCGTTCTGGGTGCTCGACGACATCTCGCCGCTCCGACAGCTCACGGACAGTGTACGCACATCGGTCGCTCACGTGTTCGCGCCGGCCGCGGCGGTCCGCTTCCAGGCAGGACGCGGACGCAGCGGCGTGGAGTCGGGTGAGAATCCGCTGCCAGGGGTGACAATCGACTACTGGCTCAATACACGGCCGAAACGGTTTGTGAAGCTGGAGTTCCTCGACGCGAAAGGCACGGTGCTGCGGACATTCACGTCGCCGGACTCTTCGGCACCGAAGTCCGATTCCACGCGCGTGGCCTACAGCGCCGCGGATTCATTGAAGCGGCTAACGGCATACGACACGTCCGGCCAGTCGTCGATGCGAAAGCGCATCGAATCGGACAGCATCGCGTATCTCCCAGCGGATTCAGTGGTGCATGCCCGCGCCGGACTCAATCGATTCGTGTGGAACCTGCGCGAGGCTGGCGTCCACGAGATCAAGGACATCATCAACGACGAAGGGACGACGGATGGTCCGATGATCGTGCCTGGCACGTACACCATTCGAGTCAGCGTGGACAGCACCCTGGTGCGCACTCGGACCTTTACGGTGGTGGATGATCCTCGCGTAGGCGCGACACAAGCGGAACTCGTCGCGACGTATGATTTCACGAAGCGAGTGGTGGGCAAGCTCAACGCGCTGGTGGATGAGGTCGAGCGCATCGAGACCATGAAGTCGCAGATCTCAGGAGCGTCGGGGCGGGTGAAGGACAATGCGAAAGTGAAGTCGCTGGCGGCGTCGCTGAGGGCGAGGCTCGAGGCCATTCGCGCCGAGCTTGCGGACGTGCACTCGCAGGCGGACCAGATCACGCTTCACTATCCGGTCAAGCTGTACAACCAGATGCTGAACGTGAATCGGATGGCGCAGTCGTACGAGAAGGGACCCACGACTCAGGGCGAAGCCATTTACCTCGACATGAGCGGCAAGATTGACGCACAGTTCAATCGCGTGAAGTCGCTCGAAGCCGGGGACCTGGCTGCGTTCAATTCGCTGCTGAAGGAGCTCGGGATACCCGCAGTGGAGATCAAGCCTCCCAAGCCAATTGCGTGACGGCTAGGGGAGTCGAGCACACCGCTCAGCCGCTTTGACGACGTCAGCCGCCTTTGGTGTGGCAGTAAACCACACGACGCGTTCATCTCCGACCGACGCCGCGAGCTCATCCAACTTTGCGCCCACCGCCAAGCCGCGATAGACAACGAGCACGAGATTGTCCAATCCGGCCGCCACAATCTTCCGTACTTTTTCCTCGAGATACTCCGGCGTCCAGAATCCAACGATCTCAACGAGCGCTTCGCGCCCGTCGGCATGCCGCAGCGTAAAGTCGGGGAGGAACAATTCATTCCCCAGTGCAACCGGCGTCGTTTCGCGCAGCAACTGCCACTCGCCACGTTCGGCGCCGAAGCGCTTGCGAAAATCGTTCGCCAATGAACGCTCCCATTCCGAGTCGTAACGTGCGCGACGAGATTCCGATCCAACGGGTGCAGCGGCCGCCGCGGCGCGTGGTCTCCCACGCGCGCGAAAGGAAACGATCTTTCCGTTGCGCTGAATGTCGGCTTCGAGACGCCAGCGCGGCGCGCGCGCAAGCGCCGGGATCACGCGGGCAAGTCGAGCACCGTAGCGAGCCGGACGCACGATGAACGTCGCGGCCGGGCCAGTGAGCTCCACCTGATACGACCGGCCTCGCCGAGTGAGCGTGTGCATGAGTCGCGCGCTCTTCACCGCGCGAAAGATCCCGCGCCATCCGCCGCGTGCCGTCAACCGAACGCGCACCGCGTCAAGCAAAACGGCGCGCGCCAATTCGAGGTTGTACAGCGCGAGCAGCTCCCGGCCGTCGAGTCGCGGAGCGTGCACGAGAATCCTGGCATTTGGAGAGTCCGCGTACAGTAGCCGTTCGACATCGCCTGCAGAACGCCCGAGTAGTGCGCCGGTTTCCTCGTACGGGAGTGCGCGATCACCCGGCACAGGTGGCCAGCGCCGGCCACGCGCCAGGAACGCCGCGTCGCGAAGAGCCTCCGCATCCTCGGCGCCGGATGGAGCGCGAAAGTCACACCTGTCGAGCAGGGTCTTTGCGAGGCCGGCCAAACGCGCGGCGTCGCGCACCCGGCGTTCCTGGCGGCGCAGCGCTTCGACAACCCGATGTCGCGGCCATCCTTCCAGTCGCTGCACGAGGCGACATAACCTGTCGAGGAATGGCACGACGACGCCCCTGCTGTCGCGAAGATATTCGACGCGCAGTCGTCCCGCATTCAGCCGGAGAAAGGGCTCGATGTGTGAACGACTCAGCATGCGTGATGGAATTTGCTCACAGCCCGAACCCGAACTGTCCTTCGGATACGCGGCGAACACCCACGCCTCGCTTCTGCGATGCGAAGAATTCGTACGTGCCAGCTGCGACGATTTCGTAGAGCGATGCAACGGCGTCGCCCTGCCGGCGAAGCAAGCGGCCGAGTCGCTGCGTATGCTGCCGGCTACTGCCGCGCGTAGAATCGCCGAGGACGATGCCGAGTTTTGCGGTGGGTACGTCCCATCCTTCGTCGAGCACGCGTACGCTGGCCACAGCACGGATGTCGCCGGCGGCCATTCTCGCGAGCAGCGTATGGCGCTCCGATGCAGGCGTGGACGCAGTGATCATCGGGATCGCGAGCGCGCGCGAGACCGTTTCGGCGGCATCGGTTCCACCGCAGAAGATCAAGGCTTGCTCCGCGGGGTGCGCGCGGAGAATCCGCTCCGTCTCGCCCAGCTTTCCGTCAGCCAAGCGCACGAGTCGCTCGCGATCATGGAACGCACGAAGTGCGCGCCGCGCCTCGGGTGACCGACGGGCGCTCGCGGCGAACATGCGCCATGTGTCTGCCGGCGTCTCACCGCGCTCACGGTGTCCCGAACGCGTCATGTGGCTTTCGTAGCGTTCGGTGAGCAGTGCGTAGCGAGCCTCTTCGCCGTTCGTGAGTCGCACGTACCGTCGAGTGAGCACGAACCGCGCGAGTTCCGCGTCGGTCATCTCGCCGATCAGCTTGCGATAGATCACCGGCCCCACGAGACGCAGCAATTCCGCATCGTTGTTATCGGGATACGTCGCGGTAAGGCCGAGCCGGAATGTCGACGGAGCGATGCGCAGATGATCGTGCCATGCCTTGGCGTCGCCGGCGGCGGTGTCCGCGAGGTGATGCACTTCGTCGAGCACCAGTAACGGAAACTGCGCGCCCCACCGTTCGAGCAGGGTAAACGCCGAGTGATACGTGGTGACAGTGAGGGTTCGCACCTCTTTCTCGTCGCCGTAGTAGGCCCCCACTCGTTCGCTGCCGAAGGCGTCGGCGAGTTGTGTGAACCACTGCGCAACGAGCGCACGAGTTGGCGCCACGATGCACGCGCCGCCCCGCATCTCGTCGATTGCCATGAGCGCCACGAGGGTCTTGCCCGCGCCTGTTGGCAGGACGACGGAGCCTCGCGCGCCGGCGGCGCGCCATCTGTCTACCGCTTCGCGC
>JBDTXZ010000448.1:0-4068 GCA_040005935.1 bacterium
CTCGCTTCGCTCGCGCTCGCGGGATGACATCCATTCGCACCCTAACTGAGCAGCATTGGGTTTAGGGACGTACGCCCGGAGCCAGCACACGAGTTGGTCCTGGACCAGCGCGCTCGACAACAGCTCGAAGTGCGATGCTCTAAACCAAATCACCTCCAGATTGCCGGATCCTCTAGGCCAAGTCGCCAGAATGCCAATCGCCGAACGCCGAGCCCGGCAACTTCGCGCCTAAGAGCTTCGAGCAGGACCGCGTCGCTCACCCACAGCTCCCAACCGTCGGTTCCAGTGCGCAGCGCATGGAGTGAATTCGTTGTCGGATCACGATCGAGCGCGACACCTGCCTCCGCCGCGAGTCGTCGCGCATCGTCGTACGAGATCGTGACGGTGGGTGCGTTCGCGCGCCATTGATATCCGTATAAAGGCAGCCCTGCGACCAGGCGACTTGCACCGCTCTCCGCGACGCGAACCGACAGTGTACGCCGTACCCAGAGTGGATCAGCGATGGCACCAGGTGGCGATGTCGCCCAGTGCTGGTCATACAACATGATGAGCAGGAGATCCGCACTTGATGCGAACAGCCGAGCGGGATACGCGACGGTGTCGCTCGCGGGAACCGCGACAACGATGGGACCGACGCCACGCGATCGCGCCGCCGCAGCGATGTTGCTGACCACTGCGCGCGTGAGCGCAGTATCGGCACTCGTCATTCCCTCGAAGTCGAGCACGATGCCGCGATAGCCGCCGAGTCGTACGCGCTCAGCGATGGCCGCTGCACTCTGCTTGAGCGCGAATGAGTCCACCGCGAGGCGGCGGATCAATGACGGATGAAATTGATCGATGACGAACGACGTCACGAGCGCCATGCGTCGAACCGCTGGAGGTATCGTGGCGGCCACGGAGTCCGCGTACAACACGAATGGCATCCCTGTGATCGTGTCCAGGGGAATCCAGTCGAGCACAACGCCGTCAAGCAACGCTCCGTGGGCGCGGGCGCTCACTGCGCTTCGCGGGTCCCACGGTGCGGTGAACGCCCAACGCTCGGGGGCGGAGCTCCCGACCACGGGAAGCGAGCTGCACCCGAGGCCGAAGGCGAATGAAAGGAATATGAGTGGGCGGAGGGGGCGGCTCATCGTCAGCATGTTAGTCTACGTCGCCAAGACGAGCGAGCTGTGCCGGTCTTCTGGCTCGGCCCTTGCCCCTGCACAGGTGAATTTCACTCATCACACCTCGAACGATCCAGTGATCGCTGCTCCCATACAAACTGTCCTCGCTGCATGCGTGATGGCATTCTCCGCGGCCTGCGCCGGAGACGGCGCGCCCCCGGCCGCGGCTTCGACGACGAAGCCCGCAACAAGTGTTGAAGCAAAAGGCGACGTCGTCATACCAGCGCCCGCAGCGCCATACACCGCTGTAACTGTCGCCACACCTGGTACGGTGACGGGCACGGTGACGCTCAATTCCGCGCTCCCGCAGCTGGCTCCCGTCGGAACGGGCGCAGACTCGGCGTCGTGCGGGCCTGCCATTCCCGACGAATCCGTGCAGATGCAGGGTGGGGGACTCTCCGGTGTCGTCGTGTGGCTCGACGGAATTCGCAGCGGAAAGTCGCTTGGCCTCGAACGCCGAGTTGAGCTCGAGAGCGACCATTGCAAGCTCACACCGCGCGTGCAGGCGGCGGCGATCGGCAGCGCGGTGAATATCATTGGGCACGACGACTTGCGTCAACATTTGCGGTTCACTGCCGGCGGCGAGAGCACGGCGCGCGCGACCATCCTCCTCGGTGGCGGCGAGCAGGTGATTCCAACGGAACTGCCGTTCAAGGCGCCGGGAATGGTGGCGGTGCGGGATACGGCCCGGGCGTGGACGCGAGCGTATCTCGCGGTGTTCGATCATCCCTACTTCGCGGTCACTGGCGCGGGTGGGACGTTCACGATTGATGGCGTGCCGCCCGGCAAGTACACCTTGCATGCGTGGCATGAGCGATCGGCTGTTGCCACGCAGACGATCGATGTCGGCGCGAACGCAGCTGTGAAGGTGCCCGTTGTTCTAAACGGGAAGTAGGCGCAATGTAGTTCAGTCGGGATGGTCATCCCGCAGGGCTCCACGCGCTCGACGAACGCCACAGAGCAGGGATAGCAGATCCCGACACGCGCGTCGCGCCTGCGGGATGACATTCATTCGCACCCGAACTGACTAGTCGCGCAGCTCGGCCCGATACAGTTTTCCGTAAACTCCTGCGCCGGTGGCCAGCACGTCGTGCGTGCCCTCCTCCACGATGCGTCCATGCTCCAGCACAAGCACGCGGTCGGCGCGACGCACTGTTCGCAACCGGTGCGCAATGATCAGCGTCGTTCGCCCGCGCAACAACTCCTCCATCGCCTCTTCCACCAGCCGCTCGCTCTCGTTGTCCAGGCTCGACGTCGCTTCGTCGAGCACCACGACGACCGGGTCCTTCAGGAACACGCGGGCGAGTGCGATGCGCTGACGTTGCCCACCCGACAACTTCACGCCGCGTTCACCGACGAGTGTCTCCATACCGAGCGGGAGACGCTCGATGAACTCAGTTGCATGTGCGGCGGCAGCGGCAGCGTTTACATCGGCGTTGCTCGCATCGGGGCGCGCATACGCAATGTTGTCGCGTACCGTGCCGCTGAACAGCGCGGGCTCTTGCGGCACGAGGCCGACTGCGCCACGCAAATCCGCGAACGAGAGATCGCGGATGTCCACACCGTCCAGCGTAATGCGTCCGCCGGTGACGTCCCAGAAGCGCGGAATGAGCGACGCGATGGTCGTCTTGCCGGCGCCGCTTGGCCCAACGAGCGCCACGACGTCGCCGGGCGCAATCGCGAACGAGACGTCACTGAGTGCCGCTGGCAGGTCAGGCGCGTAGTGAAAACACACGCGCTCCAGCGAGACGGCACCGCGCACGGGACGAACCAGGGCCGCTGGTACGACTGGCTCAGCGACGGTGGGCCTCATCTCGAGCAGCTCGAAGACGCGCATCGCGGCGCCGATGGCTTCCTGATAGTTGCCAAACAGCGAAGCGAGCGCACCAACCGCTGCGGCGACGGTGATGGCGTACAACAGGAATGAGACCAGTGCCCCAGGCGTTAACGCGCCGTCGAGCACGAGCACGCCACCCTGCCACAGCACCGCCACGACGCCCGCAAACGCCACGAACCCGACGATACCAAAGAGCATCGCGCGCATCTTTGCGCGCAACAGCGCGGCACGCACGACGTCCTTGAGCAACGCGTGGTAGCGACGCGTTTCCTCCGCCTCGCGCACGAAACTCTGCACGGTCCGAATTTGCGAGAACGCCTCGTCGGCCATTCCCATCGCTTCGGCAACTCGATCCTGCACGCCGGTGCTCGCGCGGCGCAGGCGTCGGCCAAAGAAGAACGCCGCGCCGACAACGATTGGCACCACGGCGAGTGTCGTCGCCGTCAGCCGTGGGTGCGTCAGCGTAAGAAGGACGACACCGCCGATGAGGAACAGCAACTGGCGCGAAAGCTCGCTGATCCATGTGCCCATGAGCGTCTGAAGCACCGTGAGATCAGCCGTCAGGCGGCTCGTCAGTTCACCGGTCCTGCGCTCCGTGTAAAAACCGGGCGACAGGTGAATGAGGTGCGCGAACACGTCTTCGCGCAGCTTGGCGACGACGCGCTCCGCGGTTCCGGTAAGGAGATACACCTGGACGAAGTTCATCGCGCCCTGCAGCGCAAAGGCGAGCACAAGCCAGATGGCAATGCGGTCGAGCAGCGCGCGATCATGTTGCTGGAACGCCGCGTCGAGCAACGCGCGCACAACCTGCGGAAACGCGAGCCCCACCGCCGCAGCGACAAGCAGGCACACGGCGCATATCACGAGACGACCAGCATAGGGCCGCAACCGGGGAATCAGCGCGGCAAGTGGCTTTGGCGACTTCGCGCTCAGCGGGGCGCGCTCCCTTCGCCGCGCAGCCACAGACGCACGGCGTACACCGATTGGTTCATCGGGCGTCCCGTCGACAGCTGCCGCTCGATCCAGTCGAGCAGCGTGCTCGCGCGCTCAGCACGCGTGCCCGGTGGC
>JBDTXZ010000449.1:0-4043 GCA_040005935.1 bacterium
ACTGCCAACGCATGAATCACCGCAAAGTGCAGCAGAAAGTAGAACAACGGCACTCGGCCAAGAATCAGCGCGGGGCGCAACAGGCGCGGCGTCGATGAGTCCACAGCTCGCAACAGCAGGAACGCGATGCCAAGTGTGACGAGAAGAAAGAGGAGCGACGGCGGATACTTGGTCACGTTGAGGAACGAGAGCGCCGTGAATGCAGGCGTCTTCTGCACGGACCACCGGCTCGGATCTCCATAGACATTCAGTGCGCGAAGCGCCACGAACGCGGTAATCATCCCGCTTCCGAGTAGCAGGAGCGTCCTGCGTCGGCGCTCGGAAGACCAGTCAAGGAGTTGGCCGAACCCAAAGCCAAGCGCCGTGACACCAACCCATGGAATGATCGGATATGCCTGGAACACAAAGTGGTTCGGGTTTGCGCTCACCACGGACGGCGAGTGGAGAAAGCGCAAGACCGATCCCAGCTGCGCGGGCGGAATGAAGTCGAGCAGGTTGTGCGTCGCGATCATGACGACGCCAATCGCTGTGATGACGGATGTCGGCAGGCGCACGAGGCAGCCGAGGACAATCATCGCGCAGCCGAGTGCCCAGAGGACGGTGAGCATCGTCGCGCGATAGTCGACATTGAACTGCATGGCAAAGCGGAGCGCCGTGACCTCGAGGACGATCATCCAGATCCCGCGCGTGATGAGGAATCGCGAGAGCTCCGCGCGCGACATGCGCCGCAAGGAGAGGTATGCGCCCGTTCCGGTGAGCAGGAAGAAGACGGGCGCGCACAGGTGCGTGATCCATCGCGTGAAGAACAACGCCGGCGTCGTCTGCGCGAGGTTCGTCGGGCTGATCCCGGCGTTGCCGAAGAAATCACGCGTGTGATCGAGCGCCATGATGATCATGATGATCCCGCGCACGACGTCGACGGACTCGATGCGTGCGCGGGGATTTGGGGCGGAGCGGTCAGCTCCCGGTGGGTGGCTCATAGGCGGTGGGCTTGAGTGCATACAAGTTGGGATACCGAATTGTATGGCGCAAGCGTCCACTTGGGTGTTGCGTATCAGACCAATTCGGCCCGCACCACGCGAACCGTCACTGACAGTTGGCCCACATGACGCATGGCATGCTCGGCGCCATGCACCAGGCAGCCAATGACGCTCGACGGTAGTTGCGCGCGCCCGACGCCGCGAAACTCGGTGAGAATTGCCGGGTCGATTGTCCGAAGCTCAGCCACCGCCGACTCGATGCGTGTATTCAGTGTTTCCAGCATCGCGGGCACATCCGCGATAGTCACCGGCTCGCGCTCGCGTTTCAGCGACGCGAACTGAGCGGCATTCAACGTTTCGCCGCGCGCGTACGTGAACAGCCGGTCGACGACCCCCGGAATGTGCTGCACATGGAAGGCTGCCGACGCGACTCCGCCAGGCCGCGCATTCCACTGCGCTTCCGTCAAATCACCGATCAACTCGCCAACACTCTCCCGCACCTGCAGGAGGATATGCGCGACCGGCTGCAAGACTCCGGGAACACCATCCACACGTCCACGCTGCCACCACTCAGTCTCGGCCATTCTCTGCTCCGGTCAAATTGAATTTGTAGCGTTCCTGTCGGCGGACACGTGGCGATGCCATCTCGTCCGTCGCATACTTCCGGCATGGGTAAGGTATCCGTCCAGCAAGCGTTCACGAATGCGCTCGATGCGCTCGTCGAGCAGGTGAAGAACGACCGCTCCATTTTGGCGGCGATCCTGTGCGGCAGCCTGTCGCACGACACCGTGTGGGCCAAGTCTGACATCGACCTGGTGCTCGTGACGATTGATGACAGAAAGCTCGACTCACCCGGACTGACGCTCTACGCCGACGGCGTGAACGTGCACGCGGGCTTCATGGCACGTGCGGACTTTCGCAGGGTGGTCGAAGGAGCGACGCGCAACTCGTTCCATCATTCGTATCTGGCAAAGGGCCGACTGCTCTACACGCACGACGACTCGATTGCCGATCTCTGCGCGCGACTCGGTGAGATTGGCGCGCGCGACACACAGGTTCAACTCCTCAATGCGGCGACATCTGCGCTGCCGCCACTGTACAAGGCGCATAAGTGGATGATCACGCGCGCTGACCTCGACTACACCGCGCTGTGGATCCTCTATACGGCGACACCGCTTGCTCGCATCGCAGTCATCGAGGCCTGCCAGCTCGCGGATCGCGAGGTGATTCCGCAGGCCATGAAATTGAATCCCGTGCTTTTCAAGACGATCTATTCCGATCTGCTCAATGCAAAGAAGACAACGAAGAGCATCCAGGCAGCGCTCGATGCGGTCGACGACTATCTCGCCACGCGGGCCGCGACACTCTTCGGGCCCGTAATCGATTACTTGCGCGACGCGGACGAAACACGATCGTGCACCGAGATCGAGAACCACTTCAGGCGCAACTTCAACATCGAAGGCATCGTCACCGCGTGCGAGTACCTGGCAGATCAGGGACTCATCGGCAAGGCGTCGATCGCCACGCGACTCACGAAACGAAGCAACGTCGACGTGCAGGAGTTGGCGTTCTTCTATCTCGACACCACACCGCCCTCGTGAAGCACCCGTCCAAGCGGACATCGTCCACGACCTCTGCCCGCACGACGATCGCCGTGCAGGGCGCGCGCGTGCACAACCTCAAGAACATCTCCGTCGAGATACCGCGCGACAAACTCATCGTCATCACTGGTCTCTCCGGTTCCGGAAAATCGAGTCTCGCCTTCGACACCATCTACGCGGAAGGCCAGCGCCGGTACATGGAGTCGCTGTCGAGTTACGCAAAGCGATTCGTCGCGCAAGTCGCAAAGCCCGACGTCGACTTTGTGTTCGGCCTGTCGCCCGTGATTTCGATCGAGCAAAAGACCATCGCCAGTAACCCGCGATCTACCGTCGGGACAATGACGGACATCGCGAGCTACCTGAATCTGTTGTACGCCACCATCGCGCATTCGCACTGTCCGCGCACAGGCGAACCGGTGCCCAGCAAAACCGCAAGCCAGATTCTCGAGGCAATCCTCGCGCTGCCCGAGGGAACGGAGATCGAGCTGCGCGCGCCGGTGTTTCCCGTCTACGGCGAAGAGTTGGAGTTCGTGTTCACCGAAGTGCGGAAGATGGGCTGCCGTCGGCTCATCATCGACGGAAAACCGGTGGATATTTCTGCCGACCTCTCGTTCGACGAGTCGAAGGTGCGGCACATGGATGCGATCGTCGACCGGCTCATCGTCGGCCGTCAGCACGAGAAGGCGATCAAGGCGGCCATCTCGAGCACGCTCCTCGTTGGCGACGGCCTGCTGCAGGTCCATGTCGTGAAAGGCGCAGGCAAGGCAGAGACTGAGCGCTTCTATCGCGGCCTGTGCAGCGCGACGCACCGTTTCGTCTACGGAGGAATTGGCCCCGACTACTTCGTCTTCAACAATCCGGAAAGTGCGTGTCGTACGTGCGGTGGACTTGGGGTCCAGAAGTTGACGCATCCTGAGCTCCTCGTCCCCGACCGAGAGCGCAGCATTCTTGGCGGCTGCTTCGTACGCGAGGCGTTCCGGTACAATCCGGATACGTGGGACGGACGAATCATGTACGCCCTGTCGAGAGAGCTTGGCTTCTCGCTCGACACGCCGTGGAACGACCTTCCCGCGCCAATCCACGACGCCATCCTCTATGGAGTCGAGGGAAGGAAGTTCAAGACCGTCGCACCACCGGGCGCGAAGGTCAAGCGCGAAGATTGGGAGCGCCACGAGGTCGGCTTCCGAGGCATCGCGCGTCGCATCGAACGTCACTACCGCACATATCGCCAACGTGGCGAAGGCAGCTCGGGCATGGAGGCGTGGCTCGACAAGGTCATGGTCGAACACGTCTGCCCCGACTGCAAGGGAGCGCGTGTTCGCGCAACTCGCCTCCTCTTTACAATTGGTGGCAAGACAATTTACGACGTTGGACAGCTGCACTTCGACGAGCTCTACGCATTCCTCGGTACTATCAAGCCGGCGGGACGCGGAGCGGATGCCGGCAAGCAAGTGCTCAATGA
>JBDTXZ010000450.1:0-4043 GCA_040005935.1 bacterium
ACTTCCTTGTACACGATCGCCGTGAGGCATCCGAGAAATTTGGGTTCCCAATCCCATCGCGGCCGCCCGGTAGACGAGGCCTGCCCCGTCAGCGGCGAACGCGCGTCGTCGATCGGCGCAGTGGTAGGGCGTACCTGATAGCGAGGCGGCTGCGCCTGTTCCTCGAGGCGTGCGGAGATCGGTCGGCCGACGAAGCGAAGCACCGGGATGTATTCGATCAACCCCGCAGCCTGTCCCGGCAACATTGCGCGGAAGACGCGCGCGCCGACCTCCAATGGGCTGGACTCCGCGAGCGCCGGTGTCTCCTGCACGGGCCCGCCGTCGATACGATATTCCACGGTAACGCTGTGGCCCGGCAGGGGTGGGGAGACAGCAACGGAAACAGGCGCCGCGACTCCGGGAGCCACAATGGGTTCTGGGCCCGGGGTATCCGCCGTACCCCACCACAGTACCGAGCCATCGCGCGCACGCTGCATCAGTGCTGAATCCGCGCGAGCAGCTCGCGCGCCGCAACGAGGTCGGGCCGATCAGGTGAACACATCATGCCGGACAGCGCGCGACGCAATTCCTCGGACAGCGAATCGGTTTGACCGCGGTTGGCATGGAGGTCGAGCAGCGATGTCAGCCCCCGGAGCTCCAGCGAGAGCGCTCGCTGAGCGCGGGCACAGGTCACAGCCCGTCGATACGCCGCGTCGGCGTCGCCCACGCGACCGAGGTCGCGCAGGATGTCCCCGCGCGTGCGATAGATCTCGGGCTCCATCACGCGCACCATCCCGAGATAGGCTCGTCGCTCCCCGTCTGCACTCACGACCAGCGCCTCCTCGGAGCGACCGCTCATGTGCAGCGCTTCGCTCGCCATGCTGGTCGTCGAGCCCTCGATGATCCCTGAGCCCGTCTGCCGGAAAAGCGCCGCCCACTCCAGGACCTCGGCGAGACCGGCCGCCACTTGATTGAGGCCAACGCGTGCCCGTCCGCGATGCATACCGGCGTTCGCCGTCCACATGGCGAAGCCCTCGGCACGCGACAGGTCGTACGTCTCGTCGGCGAACTCGTAGAGGCGGCTCCAGTCGCGATCGTAGAGCGCGAAGAACATCTGAAACGCCAGGGCGCCGGCAATGCTCGGCGGATGCTTGAGCGATCGTGCCAGCGCCAGCATGTCGTTCATGACCGCGATGCCTTCATCCTGTCGGCCCATCATCCAGAGTGACGAGCCCTTGGTGGTAAGGATATTAATCGTCGATGACAACTGAAAAATTTCGGCGATCATCATTTCTTGATCGAACGAATAGTGACGCAGGCCGGCCTCCGCCTCCTCGAGCGCGACGTCGTACTCAGCCCGGTAGTATCGCGTATATGAGGTGGCGTGCCGGCCGGTGACTTCGAGCATCGGCTGGCCGGTGGAGAGAGCCATCGCCAGCACCTGGGCCGCGGTTTCCATCCCTTCGCGCAGCCGCCCACCGACGAACTGGTTGGCCCACAACGCCCACATCGGCGCATACATGCGGTCGTGTGCGGTGAGCCGGATCGCCAGATCGATGGCGCGCGTGCACGTATCTCCGACGATCGGCGCCCCAAACCCATAGACGGCCATGAGCACCGGCGCCAATGCCGTGAGGACGGACAGCTCGCGATCCATACGCGCCGCGTCCTCGGGAAGATGCTCGAGGTCGGCCAGCGCGCGCCGGAAATCGGAGACCGCCTCGTTGACGGCGCTTCGTTTTACGGCGCTTTCGCCCGCCGCTTGCCAGTGGGCCGCGGCTTCCGCGAAGAAGCCCGCGCGAGAGAGATGGTGCGCAAGTAGCTCTGGTCGCCTTGTCACGACCTCCGGAAACCTCCCGACGAGCACCTCGGCAATCCGCGAGTGATGGCGCTGCCGAGTGCTGCGGAGGAGCGAGTCGTACGCGGTGTCCCGCACGAGTGCGTGCTTGAACGTATAGATCGGTGAGGCGTGGCCACTGCGGTAAACAAGCCCGGACGCAATGATCACATCGAGGTGGCGCAGCATGGCCTCTTCCGACGATGGCGCGACGGCGGCGAGCAACTCATGTGAGAATTCGCGCCCCAGCGTGGCACCGAGTTGAAGCAGCGATCGCGCTTCTCCGAGCCGGTCGATGCGCGCCATCAGCGACGCTTCCATCGACGCAGGGACGACATCGTCGGACAGGGTGCCGACGACCGCCCACGAATCCTCTCGCTCGACGAGGGCACCCGATTCCGTCACCGAACGCGTAATCTCTTCCAGAAAAAGCGGGTTGCCCGTCGCGCGCTCTCGAATCTTCCAAACCACATCCGGCGGGAGCGGCTTGTCGTTCGCAACCCTGCGAATCAGCGTCTCGGCCTCCGCGGAATCGAGCGCCTCCAGCTCGATCTCACTCAGGTTCGTCGCGGCAGTCCACGTGGGCTTGAATTCCGGGCGCGCGGTGAGCAGGGCCATCAGTCGAACATCATGCGCCGACACGATCATTTGACGCAGCAGCTCGAGGCTTGACGGGTCGGCCCAATGGAGATCCTCCACCACGAGCAGTACGGGGTTCAGCCTGGCCAGCCCGTGGAATGCGGCGATGAGGAGATCCATCGTGCGTTGGCGAGATCGCACCGGTGAAAGATCCGGGGCCGGCCATACCGCCGCATCAATCGGTACGGAGAGAACTTCGGCGAGCAGGGGCACCGCTTCAGCCGCATCGAGCCCGAGCTCCGTCATTCTGGCCGCGAGGCGGGCGCCGCGATCTTCCGCCAGCACGCCCTCGAAGCCGAGGCGAGAGCTGATCAACTCAATGAATGGGTGAAAGGCACTGTCCGTCGTGAACGGTGTGCAGCGCGCCTCGAGCACATCCGTATTGTCGCGCGCGATCTCCTCTCGCACGACCTCGAGGAGGCGAGATTTTCCGATACCCGGCTCACCGCGGAGTAACGCAAACTGAGGCACGCCGGCCGTCGCCCGCTCCCATACCGCTCGTACGCGTTCGCGTTCGGTGACACGACCGATGAAGGGCGTGCGCCGAATGTTCAGGCCGGCCGCCTGACCACCCTCTGCGACGACCCGGTACAACTCCATCGGCCGCTCGACGCCCTTGAGCAGTCGGCGGCCCATCGGTTGAACTGCAAACGTCGCTGGCATGAGGCGCCACAACGACTCTGACACGACCACCTCTCCCGCCCCGGCTTCTCCCTGCACGCGTGCGGCGATGTTGGGTGTATCGCCGATGGCCAACCGCTCGGAGCGCCCGCTGCCGCCGAGTGATCCGACGACCACGCGCCCGCTGTGGACGCCAATCCGCACCTGGAGCTCAACCTTCGTGTCACTCGCCAGGAGCGCTACGGCGTCCAGCATCTCGAGCGCGCATCGCACCACTCGCGACGAGTCGTCCTCGTGCGCGTGCGGATAGCCAAAATAGATCACGATGCCGTCGCCGAGGTATTGTGCCACGAAGCCGTCGTGCCGCAGCACCACGGCACCGCACACGCGCTGGTAGGCGTCGATGAGTTCCCGCAAGTCCTCCGCGTCGAGCCGCTGGGACAGCAGGGTGGATCCCACGAGGTCACAGAACAACACACAAACGTGCCGACGTTCTGCCTCCGGTGCGGCACTGGCCAATGCTTCGAGCGCTGTGCCACACCCGCCGCAGAAGCGAATGCCGGGAGCATTCGTGAATCCGCAGGACGTGCAGATCACCACAGCGGCCGCGACGAGCGGCTGGTCGCCTGGCGCTCCGGTCATGATGCCCCCACCTCGCACAGCGAGGGCAGACCCCTCGCCACAGGGCAGTGGGAGGCAATTGAATCGAGGGAGGGCACGATCACGGCGGGGGGGCGCACGAGCTGCGAATCGCGGGCCGGCGCGCAGGGCGGCTCGAGACAGCACAGAAAATTCAGCACCAGTTACATGGGTGAGGCGGGGTAAACATTTTGGTCGGCCTTTTCAGACAGAGATGTACTACTCGCTGCGAACAGCCGCTAGGATTTCGTCGTGAATTGACCATGATCGGGCTCGCTGCGGCATACAACGGAGTGGAGTGGCGGGCGACCTTCATCCAATGCCCCGG
>JBDTXZ010000451.1:0-4040 GCA_040005935.1 bacterium
TACTCGGCGAATCCAGGAACGCGTTCCATTTCATCAGGTCGCCGACGGTCGTGAGCAATCCGCCGTTGCCGTGCACGTTCGTGAAGGGCATCTCCTGCGCGAAGGTGCGTCCGCTCACGTCGTACGCGGTTGCGCGATTCTTGACGACACGCCGGAAATCATCGCGCCACTGCGTGTTCGTCATGCCGAGTGGCTTGAAGAGGCGCTCTTGCGTGAAGGTCGCGAAAGGCATTCCGCTCACGCGTTGTACGATGATCGCGGAGAGGACGTAACCCGTGTTGCTGTAGAGGTACTCTGCTCCCGGATCGAAGTTGAGTGCCTTCTGGTGTGCGACGAGGTCGAGGATTGTGTTGAGCGTGTGGACCTGCGAGCCAGGGCCCATTCCCTTGATGTCGAGCAGCCCCCACTGGTCACGTAGACCGCTCGTATGCGTGAGCAGATTCCTGATCGTGATCTTCTTGCCGAAGTTCGGGACTTCGGGGACATATTTCCGGATGTCGTCGTCGAGCGAGAGCTTGCCGTCCTGCACCAGCAGCGCGACGGCAGCTGCGGTGAACTGCTTTGCGACGGATCCGCTCTCGAAAATTGTTTCGGGTGTGTTGGAAACGCCGTACTCGAGATTGGCCATCCCGTACGCACGCGTGAGCACCACTTTGCCGTTCTGGCTCAGTCCTATGGAGCACCCGGGTGTAGTCAGCGTGTTGATACTGGCAAACGCGCTATCGACGCGCGCGACAACGACGTCAGGAAGACTCGTGACACCGGCCTGCTGTGCGCGGGTGGTGTGCGGAGCCGTTGCGAGAAACAGGGCGCAGGCGAAGAGAGATTTTCCGCGGTGCATACGAATACTCCCGGGCGTGGAGGAAGGGCTGCGAACGTACCGCACAGCGTCGTCCTGAGCCACAGGCGAACGCAACTGCAGATGCAGGTCCTTCGCGTGGCTCAGGACGACAAAAGGGCGATCTCCTGGAGCCGCGCGCCGTCCGTGATGACATAACGTCCCCCGCCACGCGCCTCGATCACCTCTCGATCGCGCAATGTCCGCAAACCGCGCACAACCAGCTCACGCACGGTTCCGATCTCTTCCGCGACCTGCTGTTGTGTTCCGCCGAGTGTGAATGATGGTCCTGGCGATGAGGCCGCGCGTGTCCGCACGTGCTCCGCAAGTCGTGCGAGCGTGGGCTGTCCCGTTTGCCGGTCGAGTCGCTCGACGAGCAGCCGCACTCGGCCCGCGAGCCGTGCGAGCAGTGCGCACGTGAAATCGGGGCTCGCGCGCACGGCAGCGAGTACGGCCGTCCTGCTCACGATCAGGCAGCGGGTGGGTTCAGAGGCAATCGCCGTTGCGGGATACGTCGTGCCCTCGAACAGTGGAACTTCGCCGAGTGCGCCGCCTGGTCCTTCGTCGTGGATATAGACCGTTCGGCCTTGGTGCTCTCGCAGCAGTCGCACCCGTCCGCCGAGCACGAGATAGAGTGAGTGCGCCGGCGAGCCTGCGAGATAGAGGATGTCTCCCGATGCAAACCGCCGCTCGATCGCCGACTCGAGGAACGTGGCACGCACTGCCGTGGGCAGCGACGCGATTGGCCACGGATGCTCGGCCACCAATGTGAGCGATGAGACTTTCGTCCCTGCGCGCCGGCCAGCGCTCATCTAGCCTTCATTCGTCGCACTGTCATTCCTTCGAGACGAGGTTTCGTTCATGCATATGTCAGTGTTTACTCGCGCGACGCTCGTTGGCCTGACGTGCGTTGTCGTTGGTGGTGGCTCGCTCGTCGCGCAGGACTCCAGCTTCGCTGCGATGCAGCAGCGTGGCAAGGTTGCGATGGGTGTCGACCAGTACACCTCGGTTCATCACTTTGACGACCTTGCCGATGGTGGCCGTATCCAGCTGGAGCGCGACAGGGACGACGTGGCCGGTGCGCGCGCCATTCAAGCCCATCTCCGTGGCATCGCAAAGGCATTCTCGTCAGGCGATTTTACAACGCCGGCGTTCGTGCACATGCAGCATGTTCCCGGCTCTGTCGGCATGGCCAACAAGCGCGCCGTGATTCAGTACACAGTCAAAGCGCTACCTCGCGGCGGCGAACTTCGCATCATGACGAGCGACACAACTGCTCGGCGCGCTGTGCATGAGTTTCTCGCATTCCAGCGCGGCGAACATCATGCGGAGGGACACACGATGCCCTGAGTGGGCACTATCGCTCAAGGCGCGCGATCAGCCTGGGCAGACGAGCACTGTCTTACGGACCAACGAGTGCGCCCCGCAGGAGCACGATTGACGACCCACCGCCGATCGCGAGACATCGACTCACGTTGTTGCGGGAGTAGGACGACTCGGCTCATCACGCCTTGAAGCAGCTGTCTGCTGCCGAGGCCGAGCATCCGGTCTTTGGCACCACTATAGCATCCGGCCCGTTCGCAGCGCATCGCGCGCGCCCACGCGCACAAGGAGTTCGGCGGCACGCGCAATCGCCCACCTGAATCCATGGTACTCTCCGATGCCGAGTGGTGTCCATCCAAGCATGGTGGTGGCACTGTCGCCATAGAGCACGCCCACGATGTCGCCAAGCGTCGACGTGTCGCCCAGCACACTAATCGCCTCGGCGAGGCACGCGTCAACCTCTGCCGTTGCCGGTCCGAATGGATTTGAGGCCAGCGCGTACGCCAGCCCTTCGCGAGCCAGGACGGCGCGCAACGTCACCGCCGGCCCGTGCAGCGACGTCCACATTGTCCGCACCGACTCGGCGGTACTCTCGCGACGCACCACCGCTGCGTCGATCTTGTCACCCGTCCACAGCATCACGATGCCGTGTCCGTCGCGCCTCGAGGCAGTCGTTCGGTGCTGCACCTCGGTAGCCAGTCGGTCAGTCCACATTCCTTTCGAGGCCACGACGACGGCCAGCGTGAATCGGCCGTCAAACTCGCACAGCGCCGCGATCTTCCCCGCCTGCTCCTCAGCGAGTTGCTCGGCGTCCAGCGCCAGCAGATCCTGCACCGTCTGGAGTGCTGCGGGGCCTGCCATTGGATTGTAGGCCGATAGACCCCACTCATGCTCCACCCTCCCGACGTATGCACGGAAGCGCGGGGACTGGGGCCCACCTTCCCGGCTCAGCGCGTAGAGTCCGGCCATGGTGGAGAGGGTTGGTGCAATATGTCTGCGGACGTCATTCATATAGCATGTATGAATGTCATTCTCCGGGATGGCAAACGCAGAATGTGATGATTTCTGGGTATTCATATGTTTGGATTTTTGCAAAAGACCCGATTGGTTGCAAAATGACCGAGTGGCAATTGTGCGCTTGGTCACAACGCTGTGTTTACTTGAAGCTAAGATGTTGTAGCACAAAGAGATACAGCGAGCGTGACAATGGGTAATTTTGGCATCTTCCATGCCTTTCCGTTCGGACAGATTCCTAACGGTCTCGGTCTGGTCTCGCGGGCTCTTTAACCCGTCTTTGTGGCCGGAACGTTCCTCTTGCACCAGAGCTCATGCGCACAAACAATCGCCGCGGCTTTACCCTGATCGAACTCCTCATCGTCGTCGTCATCATCGGCATCCTGGCCGCCATCGCGATCCCGAAGTTCGCGAACACCAAGTCCAAGGCGTACATCGCCGCGATGAAGTCTGACCTCCGTAATCTCGTCACGGCCGAAGAGTCGTTCTTCGCAGATTCGACCAAGTACGTCACGTACGATACGACGAAGCTCAAGTTCAAGCCTTCCACGGGCGTGAACGATCCGGTCATCGTCCCCGGCGCTGGCTACTGGTCGGCCACCATCACGCACACGCAGATTGCGAGCTTCAGCTGCGCCATCGGCGTCAACACCGCGAACCCGGTCGTCACGACCGCGGGCGACGGCGAGCCAGCCTGCAAGTAACGCGTGTGGGGTGACGGCCTGACCGTCACGCAGGACCAGTTCAAGGAGCGGCGCGCCAGAATCTGGCGCGCCGTCTTTGTATCCGGACCCATGGGCGGTTGCGATACTCGTTGCAGAGTTAGTTTGTTGTCCATGACGTCCCCGCCAGATCGCCCGGATCC
>JBDTXZ010000452.1:0-4036 GCA_040005935.1 bacterium
CGTGTTCTTGAAGAAGACTGCAGTTGTTGTGTTGGCCGACTGCGGCGTGTTGCGTGTTGGCATCGTGTCGGAACTCTCCGCGGGCAGGAAAATCTGGAAGCCCCGGAGGTCATTCAACGATGCTGGTGGAATCGTATCAGGCACATCTCTCGTCGCGTACGGATTCTGCTTGTAATAGCTGAACCGCGCTGAGGATTTGAATGGCGCAATGAGCTCGTCGGACGTGGTATCCGTATTTGCCCGGCCCCGCACAGTACGATACAGGCCCTTTCGCCCCGAATAGATCTGCGAGTCCTTGAACTCGTACGTCACCGTGTGCCAGACAAACATCGGCGAGCCAACGCCGGTGATGCCCGGTGGAGCGGGTGACATCACAAACACCCCGCCTGCTCGCCCAGCGACGCGTGTCGTGTCGGCGAAAATGTTGATGCCCGCGCCGTGACACCGGTTGACGTTCGTTGCCGTGATGGTGTCAGTAGTACCCGCCGCCACGTACGCGTATGTCCCGGCGACGGAATCGCGCACGGCATACCCGCCATACTTGCCGCTCACCGTCTGGAATGAATCTGTTGGCACGAGGGCCGCAACGATGTTGCCAGCGTTCTTCTCACAGACAAATCCGAACACGGTGGGAACGCGCACGTCGATGCGATGGCCAAGCGTAGTCGCGAGGGTCACGCCACCATTGTCTTGTGTCATGCGCAAATCGGTGATCAGGATGTTCATCGCGCTACGTGCCGCTGCGCGCGCGCGACGAGCCCCGTTGTCATACTGAAAGCTGCGCGCCTGTCCAAGCACGAGCTTCGTCATTGCCAGTCCGATAATCGCGATGATCGTCAGCGACGTGATGATCTCGACGATCGTAAACCCTCGGCGGCCAATAGAGGATCGGCGCATCATGGGCCGGTATAGTTGAACGAGTTGAACGACGGCGATTTCGCTCGTCGAATCACTCCAGTTATGGCACTCACGCCACTCACGCGCGGCGTTACCGTCAGCGTGATGTCGCGATACACCGACGCGCCTGCCGGATTCGTATTCGAGGTCTGCGGTCCAATGGCGTAGGCCCACACGTAATAGCTGTTGCCCGACTTCACTGAATCGGTCACCAGGAATCGGCTGGTTGTAACGGTTGGCGACATCGTCAGCGAATCAAAGGGCATCGACTCAACCCGATTGACTTCCTGGAAATACGTGGCCGTGCGCTGCTCGATCGGGCCAATGTTGCGCGTGCGAGCTGCCATGCGGGCCGCGAGGCCCGTCAGCGTCGTGAGTGTCACAGCGAGCAGCGTGCACGCCACCACGACTTCTATCAACGAGATACCTGCGCGCACGCTTGGCAAACGGCGAGCGCCACGACGACGAATACGAATACGAAGGCTCATTTGATCCTCACAAGTCCACCCCGTGTCATGCGAATGGTGCGGTCATACTTCGATCCATTCTTGCTGTAAATGCCGATCCGTATCTTTAGAGTATCGGCTGAAAGTCCGGACGGCAGCACGTCCAGCGTCGGGCGGCTCACTGAGAAATAGTCCAGCGCGAGATCGCCAGTGACAAACTGACGCGTGCGATACTTGAATGTCGTATCCGCGCGATCCACGATGGCGAACGTCCTTTTCGTGCTGTCAAACTGCAATCGCACCGGCGTGCGTTGACGACCCGCAATGGCGAACGCCGTTTCCAGGTCGGTGCTGAGAATTGCCACGGCCTTCTGCACGCGATCGCGGCGGATCGTGTCGCCAACCGAGCGAACCGCAATGGCAGCCACAATGCCGATCAGCGCAAGCACAATCAGCAGCTCGATGAGCGTGAACGCTTTGCGCGGTATGTCGTAGGGGGCGTGCGAACCTGCCATCGAACATCTCCACGGAGATTAGGGATCGGCGAGACAGACTAAGCCTAATCGTTTCATGTGTTTACATTACGTACCGCTGCGTCCTCCACCCATTCGGGCACGGCAGGGGCAACTCGAACGAAGTGATGACATTCGCCGAGGGTGTGACAGTAGGACGACCGAGTCCGCTTATCTGTGACATATGTCACCGCTGAGCCCGATTTCTCGACGAAGACGGCGCCAGACTACCCGAATTGCGATGTCGTTTGGCGCCGTCTTCATTGTCTCGGACGCAACCGCCCGAGCGTTCGTAACAACCCTGTGCAGTTACATCGTCAGACGGCATCCTCTGCATACGCGTCCGTCGGCAAGCACGAGCACACAAGGTGCCTGTCCCCATAGGCACTCTCCACACGGCCAACAGACGGCCAGAACTTCCGCGTCCGCGTCCATTCAGTCGGAAACGCCGCAAGCTCTCGGCCGTACGTGTGATCCCACGTGTCGCTAACCACCGCGCGCATCGTATGCGGCGCATGCTTCAGTGGATTGTCGTCGCGATCGAGGGTGCCAGCTTCGATCGCGCGCACCTCGTCGCGAATCGCGATGAGCGCATCGCAGAAACGGTCGAGCTCCTCCTTCGGTTCGCTTTCAGTCGGCTCGATCATCATCGTGCCAGCGACAGGAAAGCTCACGGTCGGAGCGTGGAAGCCGTAATCCATCAATCGCTTGGTGATGTCTTCCACCTCGATGCCAGCGCTCGTTTTGAGCGAGCGCGGATCGACAATGCATTCGTGCGCGATTCGCCCATTCGCGCCCTTGTACAGCACGGGGTAATGCGGCTCGAGACGCGCCGCGATGTAGTTCGCGTTGAGGATCGCGATCTTCGTCGCATACGCGAGCCCTTCGCCACCCATCATGTCGATGTACATAATCGAGATGGGCAGGATGCTCGCGCTGCCCCATGGCGCCGCACTCACGCCGCCGGTCGCCTGCTCGCCACCGGTCTTGATCACCGCGTTCCCAGGGAGAAACGGCGCAAGCTGCTTTGCCACTCCGATGGGACCCATACCGGGACCGCCGCCGCCGTGCGGAATGCAGAATGTCTTGTGCAAGTTGAGGTGGCAGACATCCGCACCGATGTCGCCGGGCCGACAGAGACCCACCATCGCATTCATGTTCGCGCCGTCCATGTACACCTGGCCGCCATTCGCATGAATGATGTCGCAGATCTCGCGAATCGACTCCTCGAACACGCCGTGCGTGCTGGGATATGTCACCATCAACGCAGCGAGATTGTCCTTGTTCGCCTCGGCCTTTGCCTTCAGGTCAGCGACATCGATGTTGCCCTTGGCATCTGTCTTGGTTACCACCACGCGCATACCGGCCATCACCGCGCTAGCGGGATTGGTACCATGCGCCGATTGCGGAATGAGGCAGACCTTCCGATGCACGTCTCCGCGCGACTGATGATACGCCGAGATGGTGAGCAGCCCAGCGTACTCGCCTTGCGAACCGGCATTCGGTTGCAGCGACACAGCGGCAAATCCCGTAATCTCGGCGAGCGCTGCCTCGAGATTTCCGAACATCTCCTGATAGCCCTTCGTCTGATCGACCGGTGCGAACGGATGGATCTTACCGAACTCCGGCCATGTCACCGGAATCATCTCGGCCGTGGCGTTCAACTTCATCGTGCAGCTGCCCAGCGGGATCATCGAGTGTGTCAGCGACAGGTCGCGCGACTCGAGCATGCGCATGTATCGCAGCATCTCCGTCTCGGAGTGGTGCGTGTTGAACACGGGATGCGTCAGGAAGTCGCTCGTGCGCGCAAACCGTTCGTCGAACCGGTCGTCGAGCGTCTCGGCAAGGCCGTTGGTTTCGGGAGCCGGATTGTCGCCGGCGAACATGGTGAGCAGCGCTTGCACGTCGTCGTCCGTCACCGTCTCGTCGAGCGCGACGATGACATGCCGATCGTCGGCTCGTCTTAGGTTGACGCTGTGTTCCGCCGCAGCGGCAATGACCACCGCCGCCGACAGGCCCGCGAGCTCGACGTTAAGCGTATCGAAGTAGACATCGCTCGCGACCGTGTGGCCGAGTTGCTCTAAACCCGCGGCCAGTAATGCAGTGCGCCTATGAATGCGACGCGCAATCGTCTTGAGGCCGTCGGGTCCGTGCCACACGGCATACATGCTGGCCATGACC
>JBDTXZ010000453.1:0-4035 GCA_040005935.1 bacterium
TCGAAATAGCTCAACGCCTGACGCTCCGTCAAATCCTTGTCGTGATGAAAGCGCATGTCGCCAAGCAGGTACCACGCTGGTGCGTCGTCGGGATAGCGGTCAGTCACCGCGCCCGCGGCCTCGAATGCCTTGCTCATCTCCGCAGAGCGATCGGAGCCTCCCGTGTTCCACAACGCGTAGTGATGAATCGCAGCAAGTGTCAATGAATCGTGCGGCGAGAGTCCGGCACGAATTTGTTGGCCACCCTTTTCAAACGCGGTCCACTGTCTCGCGGTGGCCTCACCGGTCCAACCGTACGACTCGCCGAGCATTGCGTACGCGATGCCGAAGGTGGAATCGATCGAGACGGCATCGCGGAGTGATGCTGCGGCGGAATCCCACTGCGCGCGTCGGAAGAATTGCGCGCCGTGAAGAAACGCCCGAATGGCCGGAAGTGAATTGGATCCGAGCGACGCAAGCTGCGCCGCGCCGATGGTGCGCATACGTCCAATCGCAACGAGCGAACGAAAACTCAGTGAGTCGGTCAGGCGATCCATGCGTGCAAGGGAGTCGCTTGCCGCAACCTCGACCGGCTGGCCGTCGCGCTCCGCATCGACGATCCACAACTTTGCGTTGACGAGATCGCGACCAGACGACTGCAGTTGCCCATACATCACCAGCTGTGCGCCAACTCGCTTCCCGAAGGCAACCGCTGCGGCTCGATCGGCGTGGCCTTCCCAGCGCTTGATCGTGACGCCGGGACTCAGCGCTCGAATGGGACCGGCGCCATCGAGGTTTCGCGACAACACATCGACGATGCCTTCCTTCCACAATCCCAGATTGGGATCCAACACCTCGAACGGCGCCACTGCGAGATTGAGCGCACCGGTGGGCGCCGGCGCCGTACGCATGCGTCGATACACCGGCAACGCGATCGCGGCAATCAATGCAGCGGCTGCCGCGACAATCCATATGGTGCGGCGCGATCCTGACGCGGGCAACGCGGTGAGCGAGTCGTGCGAACCCGTTGTCTCCAACGCCGCCGCAAGCTCGGTCGCCGACTGCGGCCGTTTCGCCGGCTCCTTCTCCAGACAACGCATCACCAGCGCAGCAAGACCGGGAGGAATTCCCTTCCGCCGCGCACTCACTGGCGTTGGCTGTTCCATTACCTGCGCCGCGAGCATCTGTTGCGGGGACTTGCCGGCAAAGGGCGACTGCCCGGTGAGCATTTCATACGCGACGCAACCGAGCGAATAGATGTCCGCACGGTGGTCCGTGTCCGGATCGCCAGCCACTTGCTCCGGCGCCATGTACGTCGGTGTGCCCAACGACATCCCGAGCGACGTGAGCGCCTCGTTAGGCGTTTGCTGCCGCGCAGACGACAGGGCCTTCGCGATACCAAAGTCCGCGACGGTCGCCGCGCCGCCGGAGAGAAGAATGTTGTCGGGCTTGATGTCGCGATGCACGACGCCGTCTGCATGCGCGTAGCCCAAGGCCTTGGCGACGTCCGCGAGAATGCCGACCGTTTCGGAAATGCCCATGGGGCCCGCCGCGATCCGCTCGCGCAACGAATCGCCTTTGACGTACGGCATGACGTAATACGGGAGTCCCGCGATCTCTCCAGCAGTCAACACGGGAACGATGTGCGGATGCTGGAGTCGCGCAGACAGCAGTACCTCGCGATTGAACCGGTCTGCATTTACGCCGGCAGCGAGCTCGGGATGCAGCACCTTGATCACGACGCTGCGATGCAGCGCCTTGTCCTCGGCGAGAAAGACGCGGGACATACCGCCTCCGCCGAGTTCGCGGACAATCGTGTAGCTCGCGTCGAGCGCAGCTTGCAGTTGTGCAGAGAGGTCGAGTTCCAGATGGTCCTCGGGGGTGCAAAATGACGATGACGTTCGGCGCCCGAAGATAGGATTGCGCGTCGATCCGCGACAGGCTCAGCGGGACTCTGCTCTGGCGGTCACACCAAGGAACCCACATGTTCCCGCGCAGGCGCTGATTACGGGTGCTCGCACACCTCTCCTACGCTTGCCAATCTCCATGCGATCCCAGCGGCTCAGGGTTGGACGCAACGCGGTACTGCGCGTGCTTGGCGCCTTCGTGCTCGCGATCCTGTCGTCATGCGATGGGTGCGAAGAGTCCGCGGGTTCGCTTGCGACTGGCGAGGAGTTCGTCGTGTTGCCCCGCATTGTTCACGTGCAGGCACCCGGGCCGCGCATGACGAGCTCGCTTCGCCTCGAAGTGGTTTCGCGAGGAATCGTTGGCAATCCCACGGATCCATCGCCCTTGACGTGGACCGCGACAAAGCCTGGGGTCACGTTCGTTTCCTCTGGCGCCAGTACCATAATGACGTTGACGGCGTTACCGGCTGGCGAGTGGTTCAGCGTCACGGCTCGCAACGGCGGTCGCGCGGCCACGTCGATCATCGTCGTCGATCTCGCCAGCAGTCAGCCATGGGACGAAGTGCGCGACGACGTCGCCAATGGCGAGAATCCTTCTGCAGCACTTCTCACCGGCACACTCGGCGACGGGTGCGCGTACGATCGCGTCGAGGCCTTCAGTGGCGGCGGCGGCATCGGGCAATTGACGTCGGCTGCCCCATGCGCCAGGACGGATGTCGCCATCTTCTCCGTGACTGGCAGGCCGCTCATCACGCGACCAGTCGCGTGGACCGCAGTGCAGGACATCGTGGACGCGACGGGAAACGGCGGACCCATCGGTATCCCGATCCAACTCGTGATCGGTGTTCCGGTGGCGGACGCTAACAATGCGGCACTGGACGAAGCGAATTTCCTGCTCTCTGCGAGTGACACGTATCGCAACATGCGAACTGGAATCGAGCTGCCGCCGAGTTTACAGACGACCATCAGTCAGGCGTTGCCGCCCACCTTTACCAAATGCGCCAACATTCCGACGCTTCCCGCCGCGGTAGCGCCAAACCCGACGAAGCTCAACATCTATCACATCAGTGTGGTGGAGGACGGCGCTGGCACGCGTCAACGCGGTTTCTTCTGCACGCCGAATGTCATCCTTATGGGGCACGGCTGGGCGCTGCAAACCACGTTGGGACACGAACTCGGGCACGCACTCGGGCTCATGGCGCCGAGCTTCGGTCACACCGACAATGTGGCGGGTTTCATTCGCGACAACGTCATGTCGACGGACGCCGCATTGGGTCAGGACGCACGGTTCCGGTTTTCGCTCGGCCAACTGTATCGTATGCACATCGATGGCAGATCGTGGCTTCGGCGTAACCCTGACCTCAGCCCCGGCGCGTTTACCTGCGGCTGCGATCCATACGCTCGCCTCGTGTGCCCGGCACTTCCAACAGACCTGCGTCCGATCATTGGAGCCATGCCGGCGCCTGGAGGATCTTGCATGTGACCAGTCGCAGACGCGGAGTCGCGATGCTAGCGGGATTGTTCGTGACGGCATGTATGCCGGCGGCGACCACGCAGACGAGCGCGATAATCGAGCGATATCTCACCTGCGAGGAATGCGTGAACGGTGAGCTCGCCGCAGTGACCGCGCTCGGGCAAGCGGCTGTGCCCACGCTCACCGCGGCATTGACAGGACCATCGGCGCAATCACTCGCCAACATCACGCAGTCGAGTGTCGATGCGTTCTCGCGGGCGCGCGCGCAATCGAACAGATACTCGCAGGCCGACCGCGCACTCCGGCCAATGGCCGATTCGGCGACCTTCGTGTCGCGGAACGTCGAGAGCTTTCGCGCTTCGTACCAGGCACGTGCTGCCCATGCGCTTGCTGTCATCGATCCCGTTGGTTCAAAGGGGATCTTCCGGCGCAAGCTGAGTGAAGACTCACTGGCCAATCCGAGATTCCTTCGTGCGGACGTTCGCGCCATGGTGGACTCGATGGCTCGCACTCCGCCATGAACACGGACGAGTCCTTCGCTGCATTGCAGGGTGTTCTCGCCGGCGACTACACGATCGAGAAGGAGATTGGTCGCGGCGGCATGGGAGTCGTGTATCGCGCGCACGACAATCGGTACGAACGCACCGTCGCCATCAAGGTGCTTCGCGCGGAGAT
>JBDTXZ010000454.1:0-4028 GCA_040005935.1 bacterium
AACATGCCGATCAACACATTCTCTGGAGTAACTTCGGTCTGCCCAAGGCGAAGAGCATCATCGCCCGCCAGGTCGAACGCCTCTTGCAAGGTTGGCATGATTTCCGGCTCAGTCGCCGGACGTGCCTCCATCTCCGCGATCACGTGCTCAGGCTCCAGCCCGCAGAGCTCGAGAATACGCCGCGCCGTCGGATCGGTGGGCGCGTTCTCAAATCGCTCACGCGCCATTTCGCGCGCCGTCATGTCCGGCTGTCGCCCACGAAGGTCGAGATCGGCGCCTCGTCGCACCAGACACTCGAACACACGCAGACGTTGATTGCCCGCGGCAAAGCTGACGAATGGCATATCCAACTCGAGATAGTCCACAGGAAATCCTCGATCGATCATGTAGTCGAGCACAGCGACGCGATCGTTGAGCATGGCTACCATGAACGCCTCGGCGAGAACCTCGGTACTGTCTGGCATCGGCGTCGGCAACATCGGTAGCCATCCGGCCGCAACAAAGTCCGGCCGATCGCGATAGGCCGCAGCGGTCGGCTTTCCATGTCGATCCAGAAACCGACTCAGGCCGTCGACGTCGCCCAATCCGGCATCGATCCACAGTGCACGCTTTGGAGTCGCGCGTTGAGCGATGAGATCGACCGCGTCGCCATTCCAGTAGAGCAACAGCGCGTGCTCGAGCGCCGAGATGCCGTTCGGCGCGATCCAGTTTGGATTGGCGCCGCGCTCGAGCAGGAAGCGCACAGTCTCTGTCGTGCCGAACCGAGCCCCGCAAAGAGTCTCACTGAGCGCGAGCACCACGTCGACGCCCTGCGACGCGAGCCAGTCCGTGATTGCGCGCACGCCCGGCACGTTGCGCTGCTCAACAGCCAACGCGAGGGCGACGACGGTATGCCGCTCGCGCAGATCCTCCTCGGAGGGTCGCAACAACTCTGGATGCTCGGCGATGACTCCAGAAAACGCTGCGAGATCGCCAGCGAGAATCGCCGTTCTCGCGAGCGCAAATGCCGCACTCTCGCGGTTGAATGGATCGGCGTGACGCGCTCGTTGCGTGTCGACGGCCTCCATGAGCATTTCCCAGCTCGGGCGTCCACTCAGTCGCGCGACCGTGAGCCGAGCGTCGTCCTCGGTCACGCTGAATGCGAACACTTCGTCGACGGTCTTTCCGTAAAACCGTGGAACGCTCGCGGCGAAGGATCGGCCAGCGTGGACGCGCCGATTGCCATGCTGGGCGATCAGAGCATCTACGTTATGCTCATAGGACTCGCGGGTATGCCAATTGTAGGAGCGACGCGCCAATCGCTGGCGTTCCACATCGCCGAAGTACTGCACGAGTCGCGGCCAGCTCGCGAATCCGTATTCGCGGGCGATAACGAACTGCGCGTCGGCAAGCGTAAAGTCTGCGCCGAGTGACGAGTGCGGAGCGACATGTTGATCGTGCGCTCGAGCAATTGCGTGCGGGTCGGCAGCTCGCAAGCGACGCAGCAGCCCCTTCGCCTGCTTGCGCTCGAATTCGAGGCTCGGCCTCGGCGGCAGTAGACGCGTGGCGGGGTTGTGCTCGCCGGCGGACGTATCGGCGGTGCGAGTGGACATGAGCCTCCTTTCGTGATGACCCGTGTCCGCACGATGGGTCGAAAAGAGGATGTCGATCGATTGTGTGTGGTGCCAACGTCGGATGGGACAATCCCTGTCCGCGGACCGGATGCGCTCCGATGGCGCACGCGAATTGTGTCGCAACTAACGATTATCGTCAAGCGCGTTGGATGTCTGGCCGCGACGCTCGCTCGGCGCTACCAAGCGTCGCGAGGTGCAGATCCATCGACTCGCTACGCTCGCTCAGGATGACAGTTGTGCTTCCGTACCCACCCTTGCCCGCGGCGAAGCTGGCGTGACGGCGCCTCGACGGCTTACTCTTCAGAATCGTGGCGGAAACACTCAGGGAGGAAATCCGATGAAGTCGTTCGCGCGTTTTGCGCTGTTGCTGACCTTGGTATCCACCGCAGCTGGTGCGCAGGTGAATGCGGGCACACTCACGCCCGAGACCACCGTTCCGTTCACCGTGACTCAGGTGACGACCCTCAAGCTGCCGTGGCGAATCGCCTTCCTCCCGGATGGACGCATGCTCATCACGGAAAAGGTGGGCGGGCTCCAGCTGGTGACGCAGAAAGGCGAACAGACGCCTGTGAGCAACGTCCCGGCCGTGTTGTGGGGGGGACAGGGCGGCATGCTGGGCGTGTATCTGTCGCCCAACTATGCCAGCGACCACAACGTCTACCTGACCTACTCGGAGCCGGGCGATGGCGGGTCGAGTCTGGCCCTCGCACGAGCCAAGCTGACCCTCGCCGGCAACTCGGCAAGTCTGGACGGGCTACAGGTCATCTGGCGCGACGGCGAACGTGGAAAGGGCGGACAATTTGGTGCAGCGGTCGCCTTCTCTCCCGACAAGAAGTTCCTCTATATGACGGTCGGTGAGCGGCAGCGGTTCACTCCCGCGCAGGATCCGAACTCGCCGCTGGGCAAGATCCTGCGGCTCACGCTCGACGGCAAACCCGCGCCCGGCAATCCGCACGCCGGCACGACCGGCGCGGCATCGCTCGCCGTGATCAATCCGCCGAAGAACACAGAAGCGGCCAAGACCGCGGAAGCCGTATTTACCTACACGTTCCCCGGACCCAACCTCACGCCGGCCGAAACGTGGAGCACCGGTCATCGCACGCCGTATGGTCTGGCGTTCGGGCCCGATGGACGGCTGTGGGAGGCTGAGCACGGTCCCAGAGGCGGCGACGAGTTGAACCTCATCGAGCCCGGCAAGAACTACGGTTGGCCGCTCGTTTCGTACGCCGTCAACTACGATGGCGTCGCGATCCCGAATCCGGATACTCGGCCGGATTTCACCAAGCCGGTCATTTACTGGACGCCCATCATCGCGCCGGGAAGCCTCATGTTCTACAACGGCGCCATGTTCCCGCAGTGGAAGGGTTCGGCCCTCCTGGGCGGTATGGCAACGCTCTCGCTCAATCGTATCACGTTCGACGGAAAGGGCGGCGCGGCGCCGGCCGAACGTTGGACCGTCGGCCATCGCATTCGCGACGTAGCCGTCGCTCCCGACGGCGCCGTATGGCTGATCGAAGACGCCAATCCAGGTGGGCTATTTCGAGTCACGCCGAAGTAGCACGGTCGGGCGCACAATGATTGGGGCGTCGCAAGCACGAACAGCTTGCGGCGCCCTTCTCACGTGAGTAGCCGACGCACATCGAACTCTGTTACTCAGCCGCGGACGAATGCGGCGGCGTTGTCAGCGGCCCATTGATAAATGTCCGAAGCGGCGATCCGACGATACTCTGGACCGCGGATGTCACGAACGCGGGGTACCCGAGCGTCGCTCCCCAAAGTGTCGAGGGCTGAGCGATAGTTCACCTTGTCTCGGGGAGATGCCGATAATCGGTACATGCGTTTCCGTCTTGCCCTAAACACACCTCGCTTCTCTTTTCTTGCACTGACCGCATGGGTGGTCTGGGTGCTGTCGGTAGTTCATTCAGCGCCATCTCACGCGCAGCCGGCGCCCCGCGGACTCGATCCGCGAAAGTCGATCGGCCTGTACATCCACGAGGTGTGGGGGATCGACAATGGGCTCCCCCAGAGCACCGTGCGCGCCATTACGCAGGGGAAGGACGGATATCTCTGGCTCGCATCTGAGGCTGGTATCGTTCGATTCGACGGCGTCACCTTCACGACGCTCAACTCCGCGAACACGAAAGCCCTCAAGGACAACTCGGTCACAGCGCTCCTCACCGACCGGGCCGACGTGCTGTGGGCCGGAACATGGGTGGGCGGCGCAGCGCGCATCGTAGCTGGGAAGGGCCAGTTCGCGCCCGGGTCGGAAGGGAGCCTGATCCTTGGCCTGCATGAGGACCGCAGCGGAGTAATCTGGGCAGCGCGTGAATCGGGAGTGTCTCGATGGACGAATGGGCGCTTTCAGCCATTCCCCGGCATTGTCGACCGCGTCAACAGCATTACCGACTTGCCCGA
>JBDTXZ010000455.1:0-4027 GCA_040005935.1 bacterium
TACAATCCTACGATGCGCTTGCGCGCGTCGGCCACGATCGGCGCTTTCTCACCGCGCGCATTTACCAGCGCGCGTTCCGACTTGAGCAGAAGCGCCTCGGCCTGCGGAAACTGCTTCCGCAACGTGAGGTGTTCGCCGAGGATGCTCTCACTCGATGCAATCAGGTAGTGGCCGGGCTCGTAGTTCGCGCGGCGCAACGCAAGGCTCTCGCGCAGCCACTTCTCCGCCACGTCGAGCGAGTCCATGCGGCCTAGTGCTCGCCCGAGCAGACCCATGGATGTCGATATCGCGGGATGTGAATCCTTCAACGTCTTCCCGCGCAGATTGAGCACGCGTCGCGCCCACTCTGCGGACTCTGCATAGCGACCGACACTCAACAGATGGTCGGCGTAGCTGAACATCGACCATGCGTAATCGGGATGCTCGTCGCCGAGTAATGTCCGCCGCATTGCCAACCCCGCGAGGTACGTGGAGTCCGCTCGTGCGACTTCGCCCGCACGCTCCTGGATGGACGCCAGCGGAGACAGAATCGCGGCGACGAGCGGATGGACCGGCCCATACGCCCGCTTCGCCGCGGCCAGCGCGGCAACCATCAGTGTTTCCGCAGCGGCATTCTGCCCCAAATCGCTCTGCACCACAGCGAGATTCGTGTACGCCGAGGCGAGCGCCGAATCATTGCGCGGCTTCAAGCTCCGTTGAATCGCCAACGCGTCCCTGAACAGCGGCTCAGCCTCCGCCGCCTTGCCGAGGTATTCCAGGATGCGCGCGCGATTGTCCAGATGATCGGCGCGCACGATTTCACTCCCGTACCCAAATCGGTCGAACATCGAGGTCGATGCGCGCAGCATGGTGTCGGCGGCAGCGTAGCGGCCCTGGAATTCGATCGCCGTGCTGAGTCGCGCGATCGCCGCGGCGGTGGCTCGATCGCCGCTCGGCGCGGCCCGCTGGTGCGCCGCGAGTGCGCTTCGATACTGCCGCTCCGCCAAGTCGAATTCGCCGAGCGCGAGGTACGTTCCGCCGATAATGCCGCGGATTTCCGCTTCGAGCGCGGGACGCCCCGCGAGTCCATTCGCGTTGATCGACGCCGAGTCCAGCACCTCGCGCATCTTCACGTCTCGGCCGAATGCACCCGGGTTGGCGGCGCCGAGCATCGTCGTGAGGAACGCAGTCACTTCCGTGGCGCGCGTGCCCTCCTGCTCCGCGCGGAGTCGTTCCGCATTGGCCACGCGCGCCTGTCGCGTCGAGACGACGGCAGCGGTAACCACCGATGCGAGTACGAGTGCGACGGCCACTGTCTCCACACGTCGGCGCCGCACGAATTTCCGGAACAGGTATGCAAAATCGTCGGGTCGTGCGGAGACTGGGCGGTCGTCGGCATAGCGTTGCAGGTCTGCCGACAGGTCTTCGACCGACCCGTAACGACGCTCCGGTTCCTTGCGCAATGCCTTCATCACGACAGCATCCAGGTCACCTTCGAGCCGGCCGCGCGCCTTGGCTGGCGAACGCTCCGACAGCGCGATTGCACGATCGTCGGCCAGTGCGGCGCTCGGCTTGGTGGGCGTGTCCTGGCTGATGAGGCGCTCGACCTCCGAGTGTGACTTGCCGCGCAGCTCGAAGGGGCGCGCCCCGCACAGCAATTCGTACAGCACCACGCCAAGCGCGTATACGTCGGAGCGCGTACCGATGGGACGCCCGAGCAACTGTTCCGGCGACGCGTAGTCGGGCGTGAATGCACGCGTTCCCGCGCGCGTGAGCGGAAACTCTGGAGCGTCGTCTCCGTCTGATGGCAACAGCGTGGCGATGCCGAAGTCGAGCAGCTTCACCACGCCGTCGCCCGTGACGAGGATGTTCGCCGGCTTGAGATCGCGGTGCACAACGAGGCTCTCGTGCGCGTACTGCACCGCGGCGCACACTTGCCGAAAAAGTTCGAGCCGTGCGGGCACTGCCAGCGAACGCGCATCGCACCACTGCGTGAGCGATTCGCCCTCGATGTACTCCATGACGAAGTACGGCTGCCCATCGCTCGAGACGCCGCCGTCGATGAGCGTGGCGATGTTCGGATGCGTGAGGTTCGCGAGAATCTGTCGCTCGCGGCGAAAACGCTGGATGGCGATGTCGCTCGTCGCCTGTACGCTGAGGAATTTCACCGCAACGTGTTTTCGATACTGGTCGTCCGCACGCACCGCTTCGTACACCGTTCCCATTCCACCCGCGCCGATGAGCCGCACGATCTCGTACGCGCCCACGTGTCCGCCCAGCCGGCGGTCGGCGACACCGTCGAGCACGAGGTCGGCAGACACGGGGCTCTTCAAATCGCTCCCCGTCCGTGCGTGCGCATCGAGCAGCGCTCGCACCCGCGTCGCCAGGTCGGTGTCACGCACCGCGACAGAGCTCAGGTATGTCTCGCGTTCGTCGCTCGGGAACTCGAGTGCACGCTCGAAGCAATCCTGCATCGCGGCGAGACGCTGGGGTGTCAGCGGGACGTTGGTCATGTCAGGGTACCGAGAGTGACTGCAGCAGGAAGGCCCGGGCAAATGTCCAGTCTCGTTTCACCGTCGCCTGTGATATCGAGAGGACCTCCGCGGTTTCGTCCACGTCGAGGCCGGCGAAGAAGCGCAGCTCGACGACGCGCCCCTGGCGCGGTGACAGAGTCTCCAGTTCCTGCAAGGCGATGTCGAGCGCGATGAGGTCGAGCGTTCCGGTGCCTTCGTCGCTCAACGCGTTGTCGAGCGTCACCCGGATGCCGTGGTCGCGCCTGATGGCGCGTCGGCGGCGAACGTGATCCACGAGGATGCGGCGAATGATGCGCGCCGCAACAGCGTAGAAGTGCGAGCGGTTCTCCCATGTGGTCTCCTGCTGGCCAAGCAGGCGCACAAAGGCCTCGTCGACGAGCTCCGTGGCTTGAAGCGTGTGCCCTGCGCTCTCGCGGCGAAGCGCATTCTCGGCGATACGATGCAGGTGCGCGTAAACGACGCGAGCAAGTCGATCGGCCGCGCCGGAATCGCCACGTCGAAGCTCATCCAACAGGCGTGTGACATCGTCGCCACCGTCGCTCATCGACTCGTCAGCAAAGAGCTATTGCCCAGCAGCTGCGATAACGGTCGAGGATGAACTCGGACGCAACAGTCACGCTTCTCCTGTTCTGGGTGGCGAAAATAAATTTACCACTGATGTGTATGCATGAACGTTGCCGACTGAGGGTCACTGAAACCGGGGCCTGCGTACGGCTTGGCGGTCGGTACGCTGCGGTCGACGCACCCTACAGTCCGCTGGTCGAACGACCCTTCGCGGCCGGTTGAAACCTGGCGCTTGGGGCTTCGTATGGGTATCCAATAGGACGACATAGGCGTCACTACATGGACCCGGGAGAAGCCCAGTGAAAGCGTTGTACGCCGTACACATCCTTGCCGGAAGCCTCTCGATCATACTCGGTTTCGTGGCGCTCTATTCGGCCAAGGGCGCATCGTTGCACCGCAAGAGCGGGATTCTGTTCGTCTACGTCATGGTCACGATGGCGCTGCTCGGGATGTCGCTCGCCGTCCTGCGCAACAAGATGCCCGACGTGAATATCGCCGCGGGGCTCCTCACGTCGTATCTGGTGATCACCGCGTTGACGACAGTACGGCCCGCGAGTACCCACTCGCGAAGCCGGTGGTGGCTCAACGCCGTCGGAATGCTCGTCGCGTCAGCGGTTGGTATCACCATGCTCACGTTCGGGATCGAGGCCATCGCAAATGGCGGCCGGAGAAACGATGTCCCGGCGTTTCCCTATTTCATGTTCACGACGTTCGCCGTCTTGGGCGTCGTCGGGGATGCGCTTGTGATGCGATCAGGTGCGCTCAAGGGACGTCCGCGACTCGCGCGACATCTGTGGCGCATGTCGGCGGCGCTCTTCATTGCGTCGATGTCGTTGGGACAGCTCATGAAGTTCGTTCCCAAACCGTACCGGTACCGTCCCGTGCTTTTGCTGCCAGTGGTGGCGGTCACCATGACGATGCTTTACTGGCTGTGGCGCATGCGGTCCAAG
>JBDTXZ010000456.1:0-4023 GCA_040005935.1 bacterium
AGAAGCAATCACAACGCAACGCGTTGCCGAAGTGCGTCTTGTTCAGGTTCCAGCTCACCCAATTGGGTCCGCCGCGCGACTGGTTGTACGACAGCACGTACTGCGCACGTGAGATGATGATGTCGTCCGACGGATCGGCGTCCGTCGGCGTGCCGAACTCGAGATGGTTGCGGTAAATGGCGGTCGAGAAACTCTGCGAGACAGAGACAGTCGCGGAGCCTGTGATTCCATTTGCTGATGTCGCGTGGAGCGCCGTGGTCCCTGTGGCGACGCCAGTCACGACACCAGACGATGCATTGATGGTCGCGATCGATGGATCGTCGATCGTCCACGTGAAGGTTGTCGCAGCGGAAACGCCGTTGGCATCGCGCCCGGACGCCGTGTACTGATGCGTCTCGGTCACCGTAATTCCCGTTGTCGACGGCGAGACCGTCACCGTGACGATCGGTCCAGCCACTGGGGACGAACCGCAACCAGAATTCGCGGCGCCTGGTGTGCCCTTGTCTCCACCACTGCCTGACCACGCTGCCGCTGACTGCTGCCACACCGCATTCGTCAGCAGCGAATTATCGGCGGTGAGGTCCGAGAGGCAGAGCGAAATTCCGTTGGGAACAACCGAGGTGGAACCCCATGTGACACGATCCACCTCGACGCCAGCCGGACTCGCGATCGCGACAAACTCCGACGCATTTCAGTTGGCGAGATTGATTTGTGCCGGTCCAGTACCGTCCGGCCACTGATACTCAACAGGAACGCCGCCGTTAGTTGCGCTGTTGAGGTTGTTGCTGAGGACGACGTATCCGCCCTTGGGAACGATCAGCGTACAGCCCACCGAACCACACGTCGTCGCATCTGGTGCAATCGTTATCGACTGGTTGGTGTTGGACTTGATTGCCCACCCGGCCAGATCCACATCCGTGCGACCCGCGTTGTAGATCTCGATCCATTCGCCCGATGCGTCCGCGGCGACCTGTGGGTTCGCCATGACCTCGCTGACCACAAGGCGCGACTGCACGGGCGCCGACACGTAGACGACAAAACTGAACGTGGTGCCATTAGAAAGATTGAAGAGCCAACGCTTTGATGATGACACCGCATTTGGCGCGAGCACTTGCGAGTACTGGAAATAATCCTGATTGGTGTTCGTGAACGTGGCTTGTCCGTCGGCATTCTGAACGGACACACTTCCACTGCCGGATGTGAGGACTGGGTCGCTGTCGAAGAAGACGCGCACACCAGTCGCGCTGAGTGTCGTGCCGTCGATAGTGCCGAGCGCGTCGGGGAGCAAGTTCTGGACGGTGACGTCGGCGCCAAGCGTCTGCGTTGGAACGTCGTAGCTCACGTTCGACGACGTGAGGAGCACGTTGATGCCTTGTCCGCCAACGATGTAGTCGCCATTCGCACTCGAGGACTTTACCGGCGCGCATCCAAAACTTCGCGCAACGGCGTTCACGGTGCACTGCAGCGCAATCAGGTCAGGGCGCACCGTCGACGGTAGCGACGGTTGCGGATCGGGCTGCGGCGCAAACGGAACGCTCTCTCCGCATGCGGAGGCCAGCGCCAGTGCAACGAGCAGCGTGCGTGTGTTGGCGCGGAAAATTCGCATCAGCTTCGATTCAGCGAAAAGACGTTCAACGATTGGAGGCGGAGCATGCGCTAATGCCAAACGCAGCGCCGCCTACCTCAGCATCGGCACAATGTGCACAGAGCATGAGCGAGCCGATCGCTGATGAGATGAACAGCGGGAGCGCACGAACTACTTCCCGATTTTTAGCAAGAGTCGAACCGATTGTTTGACTATTCGCGGTGCGGTCGAGCAACGCGACAAACTGTGACAGTTCTGTAATGAATCGTCAGGAGTGACCGAGTTAAATCCGAGCGGGTTGTGCCGTGTGCGACGACTTGTCGTGCACTCTTGCCAGAGGCCGCTACATGCGCCTGACCACAATCACGAAGCGCCTTTCCATCACTGCCGTGGCCTTGGCAGCTTCGTGCTCAACAATCATCGAGCCAGTACCTGAGCAAGCCCAGGCACCAAAGCTCACGGCCCTCCCACGCGCGTTGAGTGCCGCAGAGCAGAGACTGGTCTCGTCAGCGAATGATTTTTCGTTCGCGCTATTTCGTCAGGTTGCGTCTGCCAACAAGGATTCCAACGTCTTCATCTCTCCACTGAGCGCCTCCATGGCGCTCGGCATGACGATGAACGGCGCTTCGGGGACGACGCACGATCAGATGCGCACTGCACTGGCCTTCGGCACATCGACCGATAGTGTCATCAACGAGAGCTATAACGGTCTCATCGGCTTGCTGCGGGGACTCGACGCGACGGTTGATGTTCGCGTCGCCAACTCCATCTGGTACGAGAAGACTTTTCCATTCAACCAGACATTCGTCGATGATAGCAAGCGGTGGTTCGACGCAAAGGTGAGCGCGCTGGATTTCGCGCAGCCATCGTCAGTAACGACAATCAATGACTGGGTGAGCACGGCGACCTCGGGGAAGATCCCACAGATCATCGATAAGATCAGCCCGGATCAAGTGATGCTTCTCATCAATGCGATCTACTTCAAGGGAAATTGGCGCGACAAGTTCGATGCAGCGCAGACGAAGGACACTCTCTTTTTCGGGGTCTCCGGCAATCAGCCCATGCGACTGATGCACCGGCATGGCGTACTGAGTTTTCTCTTCACTCCACAGTTCGCTGCGGTGGACCTACCGTATGGCAACGGTGCGTTCACCATGACGGTGCTTCTTCCGAATCAGGGAACGAGCCTCGATCAACTCGTGTCGTCGCTGCAGTCCGGGGCGTGGACTTCGTGGATGAGCGGCTTCCATGAGATCAGCACGGACATCTGGCTTCCAAAGTTGAAGCTCGAGTGGGAGCGCACGCTCAACGGTGACTTGAAGGCGCTTGGTCTTCGCGATGCATTTGATCCGAATGTCGCGGACTTCACGCGGATGTCGCCCGCTGGTCGCGGCCTCTACATCGACAAGGTCAAGCAGAAGACGTATGTCGACATCAATGAAGAAGGCACCGAAGCGGCCGCGGTCACGAGTGTCGGCATTTCGGTGACGTCGCTGCCGCCGTCGCTACGCGTGGACCGGCCATACATCTTCGTGATTCGCGAACGGTTGTCAGGCACGATCGTGTTCATGGGCAAGATCGTTCGCATGCCCTGAGTTCCAGCGCAGTCGGATTGGGCGGTGGTTGTTCAACGGCCCGCTCGTCGTCACATTCGAGCGCGACGCTGAATGACGTCCTGCCCCGATCATACCCCGACTGATGACACGCACTACTGCTCTTCGCTGCCTTACCGCATTTCTGCTCGCGTGTGTCGTGCCGAGCGCGCTCGCCCAACGTCTCGCTCCCGCAAAGGACACCACGGCGCGACTCGCGGCCTCGGCATTCCCGAATCTTCGCTGGCGCAACATTGGTCCGTTTCGCGGCGGACGCTCAGTCGCGGCTGCGGGCTCGTTCGTCGAACCGCGCACCTTCTACTTCGGCGCGGTGAACGGCGGCGTGTGGAAGACGACAAACGCCGGCGCGAGTTGGGCGAACATCACGGATTTTCGCGTGAAGGGAAACGCGCCGGAGATCTCGTCGATCGGTGCGATCGCCATTGCACCCAGTGATCCCAATGTGATCTGGGTGGGCACCGGCGAATCGGGCATGCGCGAGGATCTCACCTACGGTACGGGCGTCTACAGAAGCACCGACGCCGGTGAGTCGTGGACGCACGTTGGCCTCGACGACTCACAGCAGATTGGCGCGGTACGGGTGCATCCGGGCAACCCGGATATTGCGTACGTCGCCGCATTCGGACATGCGTTCGGGCCGAACAAGACGCGAGGCGTCTACAAGACCATCGATGGCGGCAAGACGTGGGCGCAATCGCTGTTCGTGGACGACAGCACGGGTGCCATCGATCTGGCGCTCGATCCGTCCAACCCGCGCATCCTCTATGCGGCGATGTGGCACCTGCGGCGGTTTCCGTGGGGGATGCACTCGGGCGGCGGACATTC
>JBDTXZ010000457.1:0-4017 GCA_040005935.1 bacterium
ACGTTGCCCGGTGTCATCGACGCGGATCGCGACAAGAACCACAATCCCGTGAATGCGCCGTTGCGAACGCGACTCGAGCAAATCGCTCCATCGCAAGGCAACGTGTCGCTCCGATTCCTGAACGATCCCGGCGTCGCGTATGTGCGAGTTCGCGCCTTTGATGGCCAGGACTATCCGCGGTCGATCGACTCAATCTTTGGTGTCCTTCGCGAGCGGGGCACCAAAGCGTTGGTACTCGATCTCCGCGGAAACGGTGGAGGCGTGGACATGTATGGCGCACAGCTTGTGTCGCAATTCGTCGATAAGCCATTTCGCTATTTCGATCGCATCCACCTGACCACGATCAAGCCGTCGTTTGCCACGTGGCTGCCCCGGACCTTCGATGAAACTCGCAACGGTACGGTGGCCGATCCTTCGGGCGGATTTCTCGTGACACCAGCGCTGCATCCCGGTGTCGCCGAGCAATCGCCCGCGGCGAATGCATTTGCCGGACGACTATTCGTGCTGATTGATGGCGGTTCGTTTTCGACAACAGCCGACGTGACCGCCAAGCTACGCGATCTGGGGCGCGCGACGTTCATCGGCGAAGAAACGGCGGGCGCGTACGAAGGCAACACGTCCGGACTCAACGCGCTCGTCGTGCTGCCAAATTCTGGTTTGCGCCTGAAGGTGCAGATGTACGGCTATTGGAACGCCGTGTCGCCGAGGGAGAAGGGGAGGGGCACCCTTCCGGATCACGTCGTGCCCGAACGTGTCGCCAACCTTCTGCGCGGTATCGACGCGGGGCTGGACAGTGCGCTCACGCTGGCAAAGGCCGATCTCGCTCGCAAAAAAAGTAAGTCGTAAATCGTCGTTGACCTACCGCAGCCGTATCCCGGGTGCACTGCCCGTGGTGTGCAACCACGCGCCTCAGAAGTTCGGTATCGTGACGACTCGCTGACCATACGTCAGCCCGATGTGGTGCGTCACGAACACAGCAGCATCAACTGTTTCGCATACGGTGAGCACTCTTTCGCAGCCCGCGCTGTAGACACCAGGGCCAACCAGGAATCGCAACTCCGCTCGCCCGACCGGCGCGCTCAGGACGCCAGCCGTGACGTTGACCCCCATGAACCTCGGGAATCCCGGAATACACATTGTCCCTCCAACATGCGTAGCGCAGATCAACTCGACCTTCTGCCCGCGGACGTCGCCGTCCGCTTCCAGTTGCGCAACCACCGCCCAATGCGAACGGACAGCGTAACTGATACCAACGTTGACCTGCACCACGTCCTGGTTCGTCCGATTGGTGTAATCACCACCCCGGCCATCGGCGACGCTTTGCGAGAACTGCATGGATATTCCGGACGACGCCTGCGCATGCAGCGGTGCCGCGAGAAGAGCGGCGGCGAGAACGCTCCGTCTCCAAAACGATACCGTCGCCGAATCACCGCTGCCATCGACGCTCATGTTATACGCGTACCGCGCGCACCGCTGCTCCGTTAGCTTCACGAGCGTCCACCTGGGATCGTACATCGCCATGCCGCAGTTCACACGGTTGTCGATGTAGCTTAGCGGTGGCAACACGTATCCGCTAACAACCAACACCGGTGACGTAGGGCCGAGTGCAACGTGTCAGGTCGACCTTAGGTCACCACGTAGTCGCGCTCCTTCCACTGCACACGCGACCCCCGCACGATCGATCGCAGCGCGATATAGAGCACCATCAGCGCCCCAAGCGGATGCAACAACGCGTACAGCGGCGAAAGACCGAGCAGCGCGTAAACGAGCACCCACCATGCAACACTGGCCGTCGTCGCGATTGACGACCACAGCAGCGTGCCATGTCCAAGCACACCAAGCAGCGACAGCGCGAGTCCCATTGGCGGTGCGAGCACCAAAAGCGGCGGCGAAAGCAACATCAGCGGATACATCGCGCGACCAAACTTTCCGAACGGCGCCGTATCCCTGCCGCCCGCATAGATATTCTTGCCCCAACCTTCCACAACCTCGCGGAGGGACGTGTACATGCGCGTGGAAAGCTGCGTCCTGCCAAGGACGAGATACGATCGTTTGCCCTCGCGGAAATAGAGCTGCGCCAAGGCGAGATCCTCAGCCACCTTGTGTCGCACCGCGCCATGCCCGCCGAGCTCGTGATAAGCGCTACGCCGCACGAACAGGCATTGTCCGTTGGCAATCTTTCCCGTGGCGCGCCGCGATTCGTTCACCGATTCCGTGCCGCCGTAATTCATCAGCATCATAGAGAAAACCTGCGGCTGAATCACGCGTTCCCAGAACGTGCCGAGTTCCTGCGAACCGGCGACGCTAAGAAGATCCGCGTTGCGCAATTGCATCATGTTCACCGCGCGCGGCACAAGATCAGGCGACTGCTCCGTGTCCGCGTCGAAGAACGCGATCACCTCGCCTGAGCTTTCCGCGGCGCCCGTCGCACACGCCCACTGCTTGCCAAACCAATCTGCCGGAAGTGGCGGAGGGACGACCACGCGAAGACGCGCATCCTCCGCAGCAAGTCGCTGGAGAATCGCGCCGGTGTCGTCCGTCGAATGATCGTTCACCGCAACGACCTCGAGCCGAGGATAGACCGCCCCGAGCGCTGAGCGCACGCATCGCTCGATGTTGCGCGCTTCATTTCGGGCTGGAATCACGATCGATACACTCGGCGCCTCGGTCGCCACATCGACAGGCGCTTCGTCGAGCGAGCGCGAGTGCGAGGCACGGATGATCGTTACGATGGGCACGATGACCCAGGGCGCCGCGAGCCCAAGCGCGAGGAGAGATATCACGCGTGAAAGATGACGCGTCCGCGGGTCATCGCGCGAATTCAGTTGCCCCGCGGCGCAGCGTTCTCTACGTTGAGAAAAATGCGACTTCCTCCACCTCTCGCGCCCGGCGCGCGAGTCGCCCTCATTGCACCCGCAGGACCACTGCGCTCGCCCGACGCCATCAACGATGCCGCGGCACAAGCGCGCTCGTTCGGATGGGAGCCAGTCGTCGGCGAACATGCCGATGCACGCGCGGGCTATTTCGCCGGAAGTGACGCCGATCGGTTACACGATCTCAACCACGCGCTCGGCGACGCAACTATTGACGGCATCTGGTGCCTTCGCGGCGGATATGGAGTCATGCGCCTACTCGACGACGTCGATGTCGACGCGATGCGTAAACGCCCACGAACCCTGATCGGCTACTCGGACATCACGGCGCTGCACGCGGCACTGGGCGGCGCAGCCGACCTCATCACCTTTCATGGGCCGCACGCCGCATTGACGCTGTCGTCGTTCTCCCGCGACTCCTTCGAGCGCGCTGTGGTGGCGCAGCGCGATCCGTGTGGAAACGCAGCCGGCGCGCGCACATTGCAGGACGGGCGCGCAGAAGGGCGGCTCGTTGGCGGCAACCTATCGCTGCTCGCGTCACTGTGCGGCACACGTTTCGCCCCGGATTATACCGATTCCATTCTTGTGATCGAAGACATCGGTGAGCCGACGTACCGCATTGATCGCATGCTGCACCAGCTCGCACTGAGCGGTGCGCTCACCCGCGTCGCAGGCATTGCGTACGGACAATTCACTGAAGGTACCGAGGCCGACGACGTAAACTCGCGCGCCCTCGACGACGTCCTCCGCGAAGCGGCCGCCATTGCAGGGGTGCCCGCGGTCGCAGGGATTCCGCTCGGACACATCGACGACCAATGGACGATTCCTCTCGGCGCGATGGCCGAACTCAACGCGGATACGTGTACCCTTCACGTCGCGCTCGAATGAGCGCAGATCTGATCGCTACTGCAAGCACTCACTGGAGATTCGAATGAAGAGCGGCACCGATCTGGTCAACGAAGCCAAGAGCCGCATCCGGGAGATGAATGCGGCGGAAGCACTGGCACTCCACGCACGCGGCGGCGCGGTCTTCCTCGACGTTCGTGACCTCCAGGAGGTCAATCTCGGCAAGATTCCGGGGGCCGTTCACATCTCGCGCGGAAATCTCGAGACGAAGGTCGAAGCGATCATTCCTCGTGAGGCT
>JBDTXZ010000458.1:0-3999 GCA_040005935.1 bacterium
GTCTTCATCAGCATCAAGAAGGAGTATCCCGGCCAGGCGTTCAAGGTGATGAACGCGATGTGGGGGCAGGGGCTGATGTCGCTTGCGAAAGTGCTGATTGTGGTGGACGACTGGGTGAACGTGCGCAATCCGCAGGAGGCATGGTGGGTGGCCCTCAACAACATCGATCCGGAGCGCGACACGCGCTTTACGATGGGGCCGATGGACGTGCTCGATCACTCGTCGCGCGCGTTCACCTACGGTTCGAAGATGGGCATCGATGCGACGAAGAAAGTTCCGGAAGAGGGATTCACGCGCGCTTGGCCGGACGTCATCGTCATGGATGACGCGACGAAGGCATCGGTGGACGCGATGTGGCCCGCACTGGGAATTCGATGAACCGCGAAGGCCAGACGTTCGAAGGCGCGACGCGATTCTCGACGTACGCGAGCTTCGTGAAGTTGCCGCATACGGTGTTCGCATTGCCATTCGCGATGATCGGGGTGACGCTCGCGTCGTATACGCGCGTGGTGAGCTGGGTCACGGTCGGGTGGACGGTCGTCGCGTTTACAGCGGCACGATTTGCGGCCATGGGGTTCAATCGCATTGTGGATCGCGAGTATGACGCGGAGAACCCTCGCACCTCCATGCGTGAGATTCCGCGCGGCGCGCTTTCGGTGAAGGAAGCCTCGGTCGCCGTCGCGCTTGCGTCGGCGATCTTCATCGCCGCGGCTGGTGCGCTGAACCCATTGTGCCTCGCGCTATCGCCGGTCGCGCTCGCGTGGGTCTTCTTTTACAGCTATACCAAACGGTTCACGCGATTCGCACACATTGTGCTCGGCGTCGGCATGTCGATCGCGCCGGTAGGTGGGTATCTCGCGGTGAGAGGCCAGTGGAGCGAGCCATGGTGGCTGCTGTGTATTCTTGCCACGACGGTAATCACGTGGGGCGCCGGATTCGATGTGCTGTATGCGCTTCCGGACATCGCCTTTGACACGGCGCATAAGCTGCACTCCATTCCTGTGGCATTCGGCGAACGCGGTGCCATCGCGATTGCGCGTGGACTGCATGGGCTCACCGTGCTGTGCCTCACGTCGATCGGCATCGCAGCGTTTCCCGCGCACGACATTTCGTGGCTGCTCTACTGGGCCGGTGTCCTCATTGCGACCGTCCTCCTTGTCTACGAACATTCGCTCGTGCGTCCCGGAGATCTCTCGAAGCTCGATGCTGCATTCTTCACGATGAACGGCATCATCAGCCTCACGTTGTTCGGGTTTGTGTTTGCTGGACGCGTGCTGCGGTGACCGGTACTCCGCAGCCCATTGTCATGGCAATTACGGGCGCTTCCGGCGCTCCGTACGCTGTGCGATTGCTCGAGCAGTTGCTCGTCGCGGATCAGCCAGTGCAGCTCATTGTATCGAGCCACGGGCTTCGGTTGATTCGCACCGAAACGGAGATCGACACGATCGACGCGCTGCGTATTGCTGTCGGAGCAGTGAAGTGGGACGCACTGGTCACTGCGTTCGATGACGGCGATCGCGGCGCCGCTCCCGCCTCGGGATCAGCGCGTAATCGTGGCATGGTGATCTGCCCGTGTTCGATGGGGACGGTGAGCGCCATCAGTCAGGGCACCTCGCGCTCACTCGTCGAACGGGCCGCTGACGTCGCGCTGAAGGAGCGTCGCAAGTTGGTACTGGTACCGCGCGAGACGCCGTACAGCGCGATCCATCTGGAGAACATGCTCCGGCTCACGCGCGCTGGCGCTGTCGTGATGCCGGCGAGTCCGGGCTTCTATCATCGCCCCACGTCGATTGCGGAGATAGTGGACTTCGTCGTCGCTCGGGTGCTCGACCATCTCGACGTCGAGCACTCACTTGGCAAGCGCTGGGGCGAGCAGGCGGACGATGAGTGAAAGGCGCGGCGGCAGGTACAGATCCTTCGACTCGCTGCGCTCGCTCAGGATGACAACGACTCGCTGCGCTCGCTCAGGATGACAAATGTCCATGTCATCGGACTCATTTCCGATACGCATGGACTGCTTCGGCCAGCAGTCCACACAGCACTCGCCGGCGTCGAGCTCATCCTGCACGCCGGGGATGTTGGTGGCGACGACATCCTGGACGAGTTGGCGTTGATCGCGCCCGTACTCGCGGTATTTGGAAACACCGACACTCCTGGCGATCAGCGACTTGCCGGGACGATCGACCGCACGATTGGCGGCGTTCGCATTCACGTATCGCACGGCCACGAGCTTGGCGCGCCGACCCCAGCGAAGCTCCTCGAGCACTACACGGCGGACGTGATCGTGTATGGGCACACGCACCGCCAACTCGTAACGCACGCCGCGGACGGACGGTTGGTCGTCAACCCCGGCGCGGCGGGCGCCCGACGCTTCAGTCTCGAGCCGAGTGTGGGGCGTCTGACCATTCAAGATGGGCGAGGTTCGGTAGAGATCGTTGTCCTGGACGTTTCGTCACCGTGACAGCAAGCGTGGACGCGTCGTTCGTGTGGTGGGCTTAGTCGCCGCACATCTCCGTCTGTGTCGAGGACTCGATGGACCGCACCACAATTGGGTTTTCGGCCTTATTTTCGGTAGCGCTCCTTGCTCTGGCCGCGATGATCGTTAGCGGGAAATCGAATCATCCGCGCGCACATCCGTCCGCAGCAGGTTCAGTGGTCGCGTCGAGTGAAGGTGCTGGAGACCCGCAAGCGGACGTTGCGGCGCGCGCCTCGAACGCGTCACGTGCGCAAGACCCTGCCGACGTGGAAAGCGCAAATGGGCTGATGCTGGCGCGCCGTACTGGCGATCACGCCGTCCGGCGAATCACGATGCGATCAGACTTCCTGGAAGTGCGACGCCGGATAGAGGTAGTCGTCGCCAGAATCGTCCACGATTCTGTAAAACGACCCTTTTGCCTCGACGCCGAGCATTTCGTAGATACGGCCCAAGGTGAGGTCGTGGCAGCCACCGGGTTCATCGCAACCAGGGTAGGTGAGCCACGGCTTCAGGCTGACGCACTGCACGAGTGTCGTCGGTTGCCAAGAGGTCGTCATCGCATCAGTCGTCGCTGTCACCCGTTTATCGGGCGCACGAGGAGGAATGTGCAAGAGCCCCGCCACTTAGTCTGTGACGCGCCGCACGATTTTACGCGGCAGAGGTTACGTACGGAGCAGACAGGATGGGGTCGTTCGCTGCATCGTATGCGAGCGCTGGCGGCTCGGCAACGAAGACCGCGGCGGCGCGCGAACGACCGAGTTCGGCCGGGAAACGCCGAAACCACGACGAGAGCAGCAGCAGCTCGTCGACTTCGTGCGATGGAAGCTGCGCGGTATCTCGCTCGACCGGACGAAAAACATCCGCGACCATTTCGAGCAGCCGTATGCGATCGAGTTCGCTTCGGGGCGTTGCGGACTCGCCCCGCACCCGCCCGCGTCGAATGAGGTAGACGCGATCGTCGCCTTGGAAGCCGGGCACCGTGTAGACGAACGACAGTGTGTCGATGGCAAAGCGGAACTTGATGAATTGCTCTCGCAGATCCTCGAGCCGCTGCAGCTTGTCGCGAATGCTTCCGGCGCGCTCGAACTCGAGGCGCTCGCTGGCGGCAACCATCTCTTCACGCAATGCACGCAGCGGACCGTCATCGGCGCCGTCGAGAAAGCCGCGTACCAGCCGAACTCGTTCATCGTATTCCGCGGTCGTGCATCCGCCAACGCACGGGCCGAGACACTTCTTGATCTCGTGGCGAATGCAACCCGGCGTGCGTGGAAAAATCTGGAACAGCTCGGGCTGATCGGCAAAGTGCATCGGTTGGTCGAGCCGGCAATCGCGCAGGCCAAGTGCGTCGTTCAACTCACGCACGGCCTCGCCCACACGCTGCGCGCCGTGAAATGGACCGTAGTAAATCTGGGCGTCGTCGGCACCCGCTCCGCGAACGACGAGCAGCTTCGCCGCCGCACCTTTCGTAAGCTTGATGAACGCGAAATGCCGCGCGTCGCGCTTCATCGCGACGTTGAGCCGAG
>JBDTXZ010000459.1:0-3990 GCA_040005935.1 bacterium
CATCGGCGCCGATCACGCGGACCGGGCTGATGCGGATCATGCGATTGACCCGCACACGCTTGGTGGTGTCCTGAATACCCGTAGCCTCAGAGAGAGAAGAACAAAAAACGGACCCTTCTGGAATGAAAGAGTCCGCAAAAAGCCCCGACGGCCGCCATGGGCGGATCGCAAGCTGAATCAGGACTCCTGTAGCACGCCCCGTAAACTGAACGAGGGCCAGAGGGTGGGTGACCGAGACAGCCGGACACCACTTAGCTAGTTGTCAGGGCGGAAGTTAGAGCCGATCGGAGGGAAGTCAAGCGGACATTTGTTACCGAACTGTCAGAATCCGGTTCCAGATGTTGACGATCCTCGTATTCGCGCCCGACTACTTCAGCGGTCGTCTGTGACAACCTCGCACGCGTACCCCTTCCCGTCCTCGACAATACGCCCCCATGCATTCACCGAGTCGTGCTCGAACACCACCGTCCAGTTCTGCGCCGCCGCCTCGGCCCAGAGCCGACGCTTGGTCTCCAGCGTCACCAGCGGTTCCACGTCGTAGCCCATAATCCAGGGCAGCGGCACATGGGCGACGGTCGGTGCAATATCCGCCAGATAAAACATCTGCTCGCCGCCCGACGTGAGCAGTACACCCTGATGATGCGGCGTGTGACCGGGCGTGTGACGCAGCGAGATGCCCGGCAGCAACTCCACGTCCGCGTTCACGAACTCGACGGCTCCCGCGTCGCCAACCGGATCGAAATTGTGATGGAAGTAACTCGCTGACGTGCGCTCGTTCGTGCGGTGCGCCCAGTCCCATTCGCCGCGACGAATCACGTATCGCGCGTTGGGAAACGAGAGGCCGATTGTTCCGTCGTCCTGGCGACGCGTGTTGCCTCCCGCATGATCAAAGTGCAGGTGGCTATTGATCACCATCGTCACATCGTCCGGGGCGAACCCTGCCTCGCCAAGCGCGCTCTCGAGTTGCGTGGGCCCCACGCCGCCAATCGGCGCGTTCTCGATGCCGTAGATGTTGTGGAACTTCTCCGACTCCTTGTTTCCCACCCCGGTGTCGATCAAGACGAGCGCATCGGGATGCTCGATCAGCAGACACCGCATGCCGAGTGGAATGCGATTACGCTCGTCTGCGGGAATGCGGCGCTCCCACAAGGTTTTCGGAACGACGCCAAACATCGCGCCTCCATCGAGCTGTTGGAGTCCAGCCTGAAGAGCGTGCACTCGTAGAGACCCGACGGAGCGTGAGCGAACGAGAGGGAGTAGCGGCATGATCCGGTGCGTGGTACGGGTAAGGGGTGCAGATCAATCGACTCGCTGCGCTCGCTCAGGATGACAAACTACGCCGAGGTATCCTTGTCCACCGAATGGGGCATCGCGAGCGCGCGGCGGTTTCGCCGCTTCTTCTTGGGATTGCCAGTCGACAGCAAACGTTCGAGATCCGACCATCGTTCGCAGCCGTGCGATCGCGCGTCGTCGAGCAGGCGAATCAGGCAATGCGCCGTCGCTAACGCGTCGCCCCCCGCGCGATGGCGTTGGCCTGAGGGAATGTCCACGCCGTAATGCATGGCAAGCCAGTCGAGCGAACGGCGGCGAAGCTGCGGCAGAAGGCGTCGCGACAGACGCACGGTGCAGAGCCGTCTCCCCGTCAGCTGTCGCCCGGACGCACGCGCAACCTCCGCGCTCACAAACCGCCAGTCGAATCCAGCGTTGTGGGCGACGAACACGTGACCGTCCAGCTCGCGCAACACGTCGTCGCAGACGTCGCGAAATGGCGCTTTGTCACGCACCATCGCCCACGTGATGTTCGTGAGTCGCGAAACGACGGGCGGAATGGCGCGCTCCGGGTTGACCAGTCTCTCCCACATGTGTTGCACGGCGCCGTCACGCACGACGGCGACCGCGATTTCAGTAATGCGATCGGTGCCACTGTACTGGCCCCCAGTTGCCTCGACATCCACCACCGCAAACGAGAGCGCTGACAAGAGGGGCTCATCGTCCGGCGCGTGCACGCGCCAGGCTGGCGAGGCCGGCTCACTCAGGCGCCACGCGCCATCCGCGGTCCGGACAAATCGCGGGTAGTCGCGCAATAGCGTGACTGCCATGTGCTCGGCGATCTTCGGCGGCATCATCGACAGCTTGCAGACGTTCGCGACGAGCGCCTGCGAACTGGCGGGTCCCGACTTGAGATAGTCGGCCGCGCGCTCCACGAGGACCGTCGATTCAGCGCGAGTCGCGATGCCCGACGTGACGTCCAGCTCCAACTGCGTGCCCGACATTGGATCCACCGCCATTACGGCTCGTCTCGCTCGACCGGACAGGTCATGCAGCGCGGGCCACCGCCTCCGCGCACGAGTTCCGCTCCCTCGAACGTGATGACCGCCCGCTGTGTCTCGTTTATACGGACGTCGCCGTGGAGATAGCTCGCGCCATCGACAATTTCGAAACCGGCGCGCTCCATCTCGCGAAGCGTGTCGACATTGCGCGCATACGAGAGCACCAAGCCTGGGCGCATCGCCACAAAATTGCAGCCGGAGGCCCATTGCTCGCGCTCCTGCACGACGCGGCGATCACCGCCAGCGAACACCGGCGTCATAGGCATGCCGCATGCTTTGAGCGCGCTGAACATGTCGTGCTCTTCACGTAGCATGGTCTCACCTTTCCGCCAGTGCAGTACGCTCAGACGTTCCGGACCGATGAAGTGCGGCGGAAAGCAAACGCAGAGCTCCTTGTCCACCTGCGTAAAGATCATGTCGAGATGAATCGCAGTATTCTCCTTGGGCATCACTACGATGATGATGTCGGTCACTTTGGTCTGCGCGAAGAGCACTGACGCGAGGTGATCGATTGCCCCCGGACTCGACCGCTCGCTAAAGCCAATGACGATGAGGTCTTCGCGTAGCGGATGGACGTCCCCGCCCTCGAGGGTATAGTTGAGGCGACGCTCGATTGACCCGTCGTAGATGATTCCCTCATTCTTCAGTAGGGGGTGATAGCTGAAGAGCGCCTTCATGATCAGCTCTTCAGGCCATCGAATGCCATAACGCATCGAGCCAACGAGCACATGACCGCCGACGCTCATCGCCGAGTCGCGCGTAAAGAAGAGGTTGGGCAGCGGGGGGAGTTCGTAACCGAACTCATTGAGGGTGCGCGCCAACGGTCCAGGCGTCTCGACCCGCCCCTCGATGAGCATCGTCACCAACTCGGCCGGGGGCAGCGCCTCGATCTCTCGCGCCAGCGGCTCACTGGGAACAATGTCCATCGTTTCGCGAACGAGGAGCTCTCGTGTCTCGCGATTCTCGAGTACCTCGGCGAGAAGATCGCGCACCTCGTAGACGTTGCAGAAGCGTTCGAGGACGGCAGTGAATCGCCGGTGCTCCTTCCTGGCCTGGTCGGCGTCAGGGAGGTCGTCGTAGAGGTAGTCCTCTCGCGTAGCCGGAGTGACGCCAAGCAGTTCTGCGCCAGGCGTGTGAACGATGACGGAGCGAAGGCGACCGATCTCGGATGTAACATGCACAGTCATGACCCGAAGATAACCCGATGCGGCGCATATCGCCTCCCTGCATCCTTGTGCGAGGGAGCGTCTTGAGGAGCGCGAGCGCGCATCCGCGGCTGGTGTCCGTTGCGAAGACTCGCTAGTTTGTGAATAACTTCACAAGCCCCTGCTACGCCCTTGAAACGCATCGCAGATTCCACCGTTCGCCGACTCTCGATCTACCTCCGATTTCTCGAGGAGTTCGAAGGCCGCGGTGTGGGCACTGTCTCGAGCGCGTCCTCGTCGACAACCGCCGGCCCTGACCGATGTCCACGGTGACTGATCGCAGCACCCCCCGGCGCAGGATCCTGCTGGCGCTGGTGGCCGTCACCGCCCTGGTGCTGGCCGTCGACCTCTCTGGCGCCACCGACCTTGAGCCCGTGCGCCGTGCAGCAGCCACGGTGCTGGGGCCCCTGGAGCGCCTCGTCGGGCCGGGCGAGGGAGAGGTCAGCGCGCTGAGG
>JBDTXZ010000460.1:0-3986 GCA_040005935.1 bacterium
GTGCCTGCGGCTTCGTTGCCTCGACAGGATTCGCGCGCGACGTCTGCACCAGCGCAGAACTCGCTGCCCTCGCGTTCCGCTCGGCGGCACTCCACTGGATTGTCGCCTGACTCAGGTGATCGCCTGCGGCGACCGTCTTGCCCTCGAGCACAAGCGCATTCGCGAGCCTGTTGTGTCCATCGCCCGCACCCAGGTTCTCAGCCGTCGCACCAGCGTCTGCCGCACGACGACGCGCCTCCAACGCGGTTAATTGCAGGCTGCGGTAAACCGCGAGCTCGCGTGCAGTCGGCGTGGGGATAACAGCCGACTTTGCGGGAACGACTTCCGCGCTCGGCGCCGCGGGCGGCGGAGTTGGGGATTGAGTCTTCGCTGTCGCGACGGGATGTTCCAGGGGCGCGGCAGGTTGCGTCGCTATCGTCGGAGGCGGATCTGCAATGGTGGCGCTCCGACGCGACCACGACAACGCTGTCCATCCCAACGCGATAATCAGGACGGCACCAGCGCCAGCTCCTGCAAGGCGATTGCGCCGTTTGCGAAGTTTGATCTCCTCCGTATTCGCCATCGCCTTGGCGACCGTCGCGCGCAATGACGTCGTGCGAATGGGATCATTGACGTCGATCAGGCGCGTCCGCACGTCGCTCAAATCCGCGCTCATGTCGAGTGCGCTCTGGTAGCGGAGCACCACGTCCTTCTCCAGCGCCTTCGTGACAATCGTGTTCAGGGCCCGCGTGACGACCGCACTCCGTTCGGGCGAGAGGCCCGTTGCCGACAATTTGAGATCGGGTGTTGGCGCACTGACGATTTTATACATCACCGTCTGGAGCGACTCGCCTCGAAACGCCTGCACGCCAGTGAGCAGCTCGTACATCACCGCACCCACCGCGAAGAGATCGCTCGCCGGAGAGATCTCGCCGCCGGTGATTTGCTCCGGGCACATGTACGCTGGCGTACCCACCATCACGCCCGTGCGCGTCATGTTCGACGAGCTCAGGTGCGCGATGCCGAAGTCCATCACGCGCGCGCGACCATCTTCGTCGATACGAATGTTGGCGGGCTTGATGTCGCGATGAACGATGCCGCGCTTGTGCGCGTACGACAGGCCATTCAACACGTCGATGAGGACATCGAGCTTCTCGAGGATCGTCATCGGGCTCTTGTTCGCGAGCAGCTCGTTGAGGTCGGAACCCTCGACAAACTCCATCGCGATGAACGGGTGTCCGTCCACCTCCCCGAAGTCGTAAATCGTGATGACGTTGGGATGCTGGAGCGAGCCGGCAGACTGCGCTTCGCGGAGAAACCGGGCGCGAAGTTCGGCGTCACGCGCGAGCGAATCGCTCATCACCTTGATCGCGACGGCGCGATTGAGCACAGGGTCCAGCGCCCGATATACGACGCCCATCGCGCCTTCGCCGATCTGGCCCAGGATCTTGTATTTGCCGATTTCGGCGATTTCGCTTTTATCCATCGGGGCGGTCACATTGCCTTTGTCATCCCGCAGAAGCGAAGCGACTGTCGGGATCTACGATCCGTGCTCCGGGCGAGCCACAGTGCAAGGAGCAGGAGATCCCGACACTCGCTCGCTACGCTTGCTCATGCGGGATGACACCACGCGATACGGGATATATCCTCACATCTGAGTGACGGCAATGATGCGAGACGAACGCCTTCCTCAGCGCGACGCGCTCTGGGCCAATTCGCAGCGATTCGTGAAGACAACGTCCGGCGCAACACGCTCGTCAAAACGCACGAGTTCAGCACGCGAGTCCACCGAGAAAACGAAGACGCGAAGCCCCGCCCGATGAGCCTCGTTGGTCATGGCTCGCGTGGTCGTCATCGCATGGCTGCCCAGATATCCGCGCGTCGCCCGCAGGATCTCGCCGAGCTCGCCGACAGGTAGATGGTCGACGACGTGAATGTGAAAACAGCCGAGTGCGTCTGGCCTCTGCGCAAGGGCAGTCCACGGCCGGTCGTAGTCGTTCACGAAGCATCGCACGCGATCCACCTGACGGAGCGACGGCTTTCCCGCAATCGCGCCCACCGTCGAGATCGCGCGCCACGGCAGCGAGGATGAAAGGAGTGGCGCAGCCAATCGTGCGGCCGCGCGCATGACAGGCTTGCCCACCAACGAGACGTAACTGAATCCGAGACATAGTCGGGGCGACAGCTCGTGAACGCGCTTCAACACCTCTGGCGTCCACGAGATGACAATGACCCGGTCACCAATGCCAAACCGGTCGATCATTTCCACGTAGCGCTCGACGAGGCCGAAGTCCTTGAGATCGAGCACCAGCGTTTGTGTCGTCCGCGAACGGGAGAACACGCCGAGGAATGCCTCGAGCGTGGAGACGGTTTCGTTCGGCGTTGCCTTGAAGTGAATGGCTCCCTGCGCCGCGAGCAAGTAATCCGCCACGAGCCCGATTGCCTGCGTTTGCGTTTCGAGCAGCGCGTCGTGGTAGACGAGAATCTCCCCGTCCGCAGTGTGCCGAGTGTCGACCTCGAGGAACGGAAAGTTCGATTCCAGGGCGGCGCGAAGTCCGCTGAGCGAGCTCTCCGCGCCGGCAAATCCGCGCAAGCGATGACTGAGCAACTTTGCGCCGAGCGCGTCGGGATTTGCCAGCGAAGCGGGTGTGGGAATCGGTCGCTCTACTTGAGGTGAGGAAGCACTTCCTTGTACAGAAACATCGCGACTGGCATGACAGATGTCAGCGCGAACCGGATGGCGATGCCCACCTCAACGGGCCATTCGGGCGCCTTGCTCGCTTGCTCGAACTGTTCACGGAGAAGCTTCAACTGCATTTCGACGCACTCCATGTCACTCTTGTCCGGATGCTCGAGGTTGAGAATTGCGACGAGCCTGTCGTGAATTCTGTCGAAGGGTGCGGACAACGTTTCGAGGTAGCGATCCTTGGCGCGCTTGAGTGAACGGTGCACGGCCCCGACGGGCAAGAGAAATGCCGTCGACGTCAGCGGAAGCATCAGTGCGATGAGCAGGTAGTCGTGCGCTGACGGCGGCGCCCCCTCCTTCATGTAGGCGAGCGCCGTCATGAGTGTGAAGGGCACGGACAGGTACGCCAGCGCCAGCGCGGCGTGAGACAGCTTGGCAAAGCCGGCGACTTCATCCGCCGCCAGCGGACGGAAGACCAGGTGGTCGCGCCGCGTTAGAAGCCGTCGCGTCGACGTATGCAGCACGCCGACGAGATTGGCGACCTTGGCGAGAATCAGCGGCAACAGTCCATAGCCGAACACCACCCACAACCGCGTGAGCGACCACGACACCGGGGCCACACGCGGTTCGACATCCCACTTGGGGATCGCGATCGGCTGCTGGAGCTCCATCACCCAGGGCGCCGTCGTATTGGCCAGCGGCCCGGCGGAATATCTCACGTGCACCCTGCTTGACGCATACGGCGCGGCGCCGGTGACGGGAACGCGGTCGTAGGTGCAGGTAAACCAGTTCCATCCCACCATCACGATGGCCGCCGCGACGGCGACGCGGTTCACCCACTTCCAGTCGTTGGTTCCGGCGAGGCTTGCCTCGAGGTCGCGCACGATGCCGTCACACTCCTGCTCGACTGTCTGCAACGCCGACTTCTCGATGAGCTGCGGAATGCCCTGCAGGTAGTCGCGCAGCCGGCTGCTGGCATACTTGAGGAGCAACAGCGTCAGCGGAAGGAACACGAAGAACGGCCAAACCATGGGATCGCCGAGGAAGCTCATGCCGATCACTTCCCGTCCGGCTCCGCATTCGGGGCAGGCGCGCGCGACACTCCCGAGGCCAAAGCGGTGTTCTGCTATCGTCGCCGCTGCGAAAAGCGCGAACGGGACGACGACGAGGAGCACGAGCGACACGATCTGCGCGCGGGTCTCGAATCCGATCCGCGCGATGAACCAGCGAAGTACGCGACTACTCGAGAAGATCTGTGCGTCCGTGAACGCCAGACGCGCCGATATCTTGCGGGCGGCCGCCGCGGCTTCGTCTTCTGTCG
>JBDTXZ010000461.1:0-3979 GCA_040005935.1 bacterium
GGCTCCATGCACTCGGCGTCCGCATTCCTGCCAGCCGCCGACGAAGTGTTACAGCGATACACCACCGTGAGGACGTAATGGCAAGGTCCGATGGCATCGTCATGTCGCTTCGCCTGCTGAGCGTTGTCTTCGCATGCATCACCGCCTTTTTCATTTTCTACACGGTGCGGCTGCTCCTCGTCACCGGTGGTCTTCAAGCAACGCGACCTGGTGGACAAGGCGCGTACGTCGGAGCCGTGGTGTTTCCCCTGTTCGCGATTGGTTGCGCGTGGGTGAGTTGGCGGTGCTTCAGTCGCGCGCGGCGCATGGCTGCCGGCCGCCGGTCGGGCCGGTGATTGCGTGCAGGCCAAGACGGCTCCCTCGTTTACACTACGACCCGCGACGGCGAGCGACGCCGAGGACGTGGCGAATCTCTTTACGCTGCTCGGTCACGCGACCGGCGCCAGCGATGTTCCAGCGCGGCTCGCCGCGGTGCAAATGGACGGAGGAGCGGTGTTCCTCGCCGTCGCTAACCATGGCCGAGTGCTCGGCGTCATGAGCCTCTCGCGTCACGTTGTAATCCACGCAGCAGGACCCGTCGCGTACATCACCGGACTCATCACGCTTGCGGAGGCGCGCGGGCAGGGAGTTGGCCGCGCGCTCGTCGAAGAGGCAAAAGATTGGGCGCGGCGCGAGGGCTGCGTGCGCATCGCTGTCACGAGCGCCGAGCATCGGGACGACGCGCATGCCTTTTATCCAAAGTGTGGGCTTCCGTATACGGGCCGTCGCTTTTCCGCCGCGATCAATCCGTCTGGCGATTCCTCATGACTGACGACGAACGGGGCGTTCGCTGAATCATTTACTGGCGTGGGTCCGTATCGGATAGAAGCCACCGCGCACGTTCGTGATGCCAACATGCTGACTACGGAGAGTTGATTCGATGGCACAAGGCTCGACTGGCAATGTGATCGCCGCCGTCTGCAGCTTCTTCATCCCCGGACTCGGCCAACTGGTGCAAGGACGCTTGCTGATGGCGATCTTTCAGTTCTGCCTCGCCGGCGTCCTCTGGATCTTTCTGTTGGGATGGTTGGTGCACCTCTGGTCGATCGTGGACGCCGCACTATGGAAGCCAAGCTGAACGCTGAGCGTGAGCACCGTTTACGAATTGCGCGCCCCGATGACGTCGCCGAGTTGCAGGCGCTGATTGACACATCGGTGCGCGCGCTCAGTGTGCACTTCAACACGCCACAGCAGATCGAGAGCGCGCTCAGATACGTGTTCGGCGTCGACACGCAGCTCATAGCAGACGAGACGTACTACGTCATCGAATCAGGCGGCGTGATTGTCGCGGCGGGTGGATGGAGTCGTCGTCGCACGCTGTTCGGCGGCGATCAGCACAAGTCGGCAGACGATCCCGAACTGGATCCAACTCGCGAACCGGCGCGCATCCGCGCGTTCTTCGTGCACCCCGCGTTCACTCGCCGCGGACTGGCGCGTCGTCTCTTCGACGAATGCGCCGCTGCGGCGCGGGCGCATGGATTTGCGTCGATGCAACTTGGCGCAACGCTGCCCGGACAGCCGCTCTATGAAGCGTTGGGATTCTCCGCGATTGAATCGATCGAAGTGCCAATGCCCGATGGCGAGGTATTGCCGGTGGTTCGCATGTCGCGCGACCTCGAGATTCGCTGAGCATCGTGGCCGGTGCACTGCGTTTCGCGCGCTGGGCACTTGCCCCGTTACGGCGCTGGGTCGCACGAAGCTGGCAACAAGACGATCCGTGGGAGCGGCTGCCGTACGCCGCGAAGGCACAGGCGTTCGGCGTCGGCTCCGTGCATCCGTTTCCGTGGTACTTCGAGGGCGAGAGCGCGGTCGATGTCAGCTGCCTCGATGATATCTGCGCATGGCTGATGCAATGCACCTACGTGCGCGACCCCGAGTTGTTCAACGAGTCGGACTTCTGGCAGCATCCGCGAACGTTTGAGCGGCTGCGTCAGGGCGATTGCGAAGACCATGCGATCTGGGCATGGCGAAAACTCGTCGAGCTCGGCCTCGATGCGGAGTTGGTGAGCGGCACGTGGCAACCGCCGAACACCTCAGCCGATGGACATGTGTGGGTACGGTTTCGTCAGGACAGCATGGAGTACATTTTCGAGTCCGTGGCACGCACGCGAGAGCAGATCGTGCGTCCATTCAGCGAGGCGAAAGCTGAATACATACCGCACGCCGGAGTCGATCGTGAGTTTCGCCAGCATACGTATGCGGGCTATTTGCGCGCGCCCAAGTAGCGGCGACGTTCGTGACTGAGACATCGACGTCGGCATTCCTCGAGTTGGTCGCTGGCCGGCGTGGCCACTTCCAACTCGAGTCGGGGCATCACGGCGCACTCTGGCTCGACCTCGATGCGCTGTTTGCAGTGCCCGCCCGCATCGATCCTTTTGTAAGTGCATTGGCGGACGCCATTCGTCCGCACAATGTCGACGGCGTGTGCGGACCTCTCCTTGGCGGCGCCTTTCTCGCGCAACTCGTCGCGCAGAAGTTGTCGGCCGAGTTCTGTTTTACAGAGCGTGTGATGCCGGCTGTGCGCGGTGGGTTGTATCAGGCTCGGTACGTCCTGCCTGCCGCGTTTCATACGCGCGTCCGCGGACGACGACTCGCGATCGTCGACGATGTGATGAGCGCGGGATCGGCGTTACGCGGAACGTATTCGGAACTGTGTTCTCACGGCGCCACGCCCGTCGTCGCGGGAGCGTTGTTGCAACTGGGGACTGTGGGCGCGCAGTTTTTTTCGGAGCAGGGCGTTGCTGTCTCTGCGGTTGCGCGTGACGACTACACGCTGTGGAGTCCTGAAGAGTGTCCGCACTGCGGAGCAGGAACGCCGGTGGAGAGGCCGGCAGGGTAGGAGGGAGGTGATCGGTCCGTGAGGAGTCGTGCGCAACCTGTACACCGGTCACCCACCTTTCACCGCAGAGGTACGCAGAGGAGCAGAGGGCGCGGAGGATACGAGGGCGATTTGTCATCTCGAGCACAGCGATTGATACCGCCCCTGCACCTGCGGTCGTCGCGGCACCTTGCTCAGCCAGCCTACCGTCCAAGAGCCACCGAGGTTCGTCTCTCGGTCACTCGATCAAACGCGTGCCGCGCGGACGGTGGAGTCGGTAGCCGAGGATCCGCGTCGATCCGCCACATCCGCGTGCATCCGCGATCAGGCTGTTGCAATGCATCTCCCGCAACACTTCGACGACGGCGACAACGACGCCAACGCGGATGTGCGCGGATTAGGCGGATGCCCACGGATTGTTCCTTGGTGGGCACAGATCTACGGTTCGCCCCTGCGCTTTGCCAACGTGCAGGTCTTTCGCTGTGCTCAGAACGACGGCAGTTCCTCTGCGTACCTTTGCTCCTCTGCGTCCTCTGCGGTTCGGCTTTTAGCGTGACCGCGTATCGCGCCGGAGACCGCCGGCGGCGGAGTCCGTCGAGTCTGATGTTGATTGAATGATTCACAAGGCGACCGAGAGATGAATGGCCGACGCTGAGCGCTATCCGGTTCCCGCCAACCGACATCGCGCGGAGCAGTTGATCGAGCGAAGCCGATTCATTTGCACGGTGCAGCGCGCCAGCACGCCTGCGGATGCGCAGGCGTTCATCCGCGAGCTGAACGCGGAGTTTTCCGACGCCACGCACAATTGTTGGGCATACATCGCGGGACCGCCTGGCAGCACCAATCGCGTCGGGATGAGCGACGACGGCGAGCCGCACGGCACCGCAGGACGTCCGATGCTGACCGTGCTCACGCACAGCGGCGTCGGTGAAATTGTCGCCGTTGTCACGCGATACTATGGCGGAACGAAGCTTGGCACGGGCGGCCTTGTAAAGGCGTACGGTGGTGCGGTACAACGCGCACTCGAGTCACTTCCGCGCGCCGAGCGGGTGGATTACGTCGAGGTGACGCTCTCGATTGCGTATGCAAGTATCGACACGGTGCAGCAACTGTTGCCCGCGC
>JBDTXZ010000462.1:0-3978 GCA_040005935.1 bacterium
CGCGTCCTTCAGGGCGCGCGGCGTGTCCAATGCGACGAGCTTGCCTTTGTCCACGATGGCGATGCGATCGCAGAGCCGGTCGGCTTCGTCCATGTAATGCGTCGTGATCAATACCGTGAGTCCGCGCGCCTGCCGCAGTTTGGTGATCATCTCCCACACGTCGGCGCGCGAAACAGGGTCGAGGCCCGTTGTCGGCTCATCGAGAAAGAGGATGTCCGGGCGATGCACGAGTCCGCGCGCGAGCTCCGCCCTCCGTCGCATGCCGCCAGATAACGTGCCGACGAGCGACTTCCTTCTGTCCGCGAGATGTACGAGCTCGAGCAATTCGTCCATCGCACGCTTCCGCTCTTCCTTCTGCACGCCATACAACTTGGCGTAGATGTCGAGGTTCTCCTCGATCGACAGATCGGTGTCGGTCGTCATCGCCTGCGGAATGACGCCGATTTTCAGCCGCGCCGCATCGGGCTCGGTCGCCACATCGTGTCCGCCGACCTGCACACGTCCGCTCGTGATGGGAACCAGCGTCGTCATCATGCGGATCAACGTGCTCTTACCCGCGCCGTTCGGACCGAGCAACCCAAGCGTTTCGCCCGCAGCCACCGTAAACGACACGTCATCCACCGCAGTAAGCTTGTCGTACACCTTCACGGCGTGCTCGACAACGATCGCCGGATCAGCAACGCCGGGACGCGGCTTCGGTCGCGTTCCAAATACGGACGGTACGGTCATTTGTGCGACGGCGGCAACACCACGCTCGCTGTCATCCCGGGCACGACCACGTGCTTCGGATTCGCGATCGTCACCCTGAACGCGACCGCCCGTATGTCCCGCTTCGACGCGCTCACGTCGTGCTGCGTCGCAAACTCCCCCTCCGCGCTCTTGCTGATGACCCGACCTCTTGTCGTTGCCCCAGATGGCAAGCGCACTTCCAGCGAGTCGCCCACCGCGACGCCGTCCGCATCGCTCTCCGGCGCCGCCACTCTCACCCACAGGCGATCGGTGTTCACCAGCACGACCACCGGCGACCCTGGACCCACGAGCTCTCCGCGTCGCGCGGCGAGCACCTGCACCACGCCGTTCACGGGAGCGCGCAACTCGGTATAGCCAAGTCGTGCACTCGCCGCCGCGGAATCTGCCTGCGCGCCCTGGAGCCGAGCGCGCGTCGCGGCCACAGATCCACGCGCTGCCCTAGCACCGAGCGCACCTGCCTCCGCTCGGCGCACATCAGCCTCCGCGGCTCTGAGCGACTGCGTAGCCGCGGCGAGCACTTGCTCCTGCACGCGCAGCGAGGTGGTGGAACGTTCCAGTTCTGAGGGCGAGATGCCACCGCTCTCCGCCAACTTGGACGCACGCCCGGCGTCGGCGCGCAGACGTGTGAGCTCGGCGTCCTGACGCGCGAGGTCCGCGCGTGCGGAAGCGAGTCGGGCCCGCGCGCCGGCGACGGCACTTTCCGTTTCCCCCGCGCTCTGCTGGGCAAGCACGGCAGACTGGTCGAGTTGCGCCCGCATGCTGGCGGTCGAGGCGTCTGCGGATTGGGCCTGTGCGGCGAGCTCGCGCCTGTCGAGCGTGGCGAGTACCTGACCCGCCTTCACCTCGCTCCCCTCTTCCACCCAGAGTGAATCGATCCGCGCCTGTACGGGCGGGATGACGACGGTTTCGTCCGCGTCCACGACTCCGATGAGGATGATGTCGTGCGGACGCGAGCGTACGAACGACCATCCGGAGAGGAGGATGGCGAGGATTCCGACGACAAGGAGGATGCGTTTGCTCTTGTTCATGCCTGGGTTGCAGCTGGTGGTAGTTTGGCGGTTGCCGAGCGTCGCCTTCTCGCGCAGATTGCTGGAGCGACTTTTACGCCGTTAAATTATCAGGCAATGTTCTTTAACACTGTTCAATTGTCAAGAGATCGCCTTGGCATACTGGCCGAGTGGAAGCGTAGCGGAGTGCTGTAGTGGCGGCATAATATTAATTTAGTATTCGCTAAATTACAGTGGCATACACACCGATTGTGAACCACCTGTGGCAAGAATGGCAAAGTCGAGTCGGCCGGCACCGAGCGAAAATCGCGAGCAACGGCGAGTGGAGATCGTCCGCGCTGCGCTCGAACTCCTCGAAAACGGGGGACTCGAGGCGCTGAGCCTGCGCAGGGTGGCGCAGACGCTCGGGATGCATGCGCCGGGGCTGTATTGGTATATCGAGGACAAGCAGGAGCTCATCGATTTGATGGCGAAGGCTATCGTCGAAGAGGCGCTCGCCGACGATCACGGGCCCGCCGACGGTTCGGGGTGGGACGTCTGGCTCACCGGTGTGGCGGTTCGGATGCGACACGCGATGTTGGCGCACCGCGACGGGGCGCGTGTGGTCGCGGGAGCGTATCTGTTCCGCACGAATGCCATCACCGGCACCATGGAGACGGCCATTCGTGTGATGGAGGAGGCCGGCTACGGCAGGGACATCGCGCTCCACGGCGCGATCACCGTCATGCGCTACACGATGGGCATCGCGCTCGACGATCAGTCCGGGCCCAGCAAACGCGCGGAGATGATCCGTAAGCGATTGGAGACTGGCGAAAGCTTCCGCCCACAGATCGACGCTGAGCGATTTCCGCTGGTGGCGGACGTGATGGGGCGGTGGATTCCGCAGGTGTTCGTACCAGGGGTAACGGCGGCGCAGATCGACGACCGCCACTTCCGACACGGGCTGGAGTTGGTAATGGCGGGAATTCGAAGCGTGGGGGGCGGCAAGGGGCAGCGCGTTGCGGAGGGCGAACTCTAGCGCGAAACGTCATGTCGATCTGGTAGGCGATCGTTCGACGTGATCGTGAAGGCCCCGGCACGCGACTCGCCTGTGCGGACGCTTCCCCTCATCGAAACCAGCTCACGGAATCCCGATGTCGACATCGACCAAACCACTGCCTCGCTCGCTCCAGCACCTCGCCGACCTCAACGGTCGCGTCATTACGTCAGCCGATTCGTCATACGATGTAACCCGCGCTGTCTTTTACGGCGGCATCGACAAGCGACCGTCCGCGATCGTTCGCGTGACGAGCGCCGAGGACGTTCGGCGGGTCGTCGCGACGGCGCGCGAACAAGGGTGCGAGCTCGCCATACGCAGTGGTGGTCACAGCGTCGTCGGGCACAGCACCACTGACGGTGGGCTCGTGATCGATCTAAGAGACATGTCGAAGATCGACGTTGATCCCGTCGCGCAAACGGCGTGGGTGGAAACTGGCGCAACGGCGATTCAGGTCACGCAGGCGTTGGCCGCGCATGCGCTCGTCATTGGGTTCGGCGACTCTGGATCCGTTGGCGTCGGTGGAATCGCGCTTGGCGGCGGAATCGGATTTCTCGTGCGCAAGTTCGGCATGACGATCGATTCGGTAATCGCCGCCGAGGTCGTAACGGCCGACGGTAGCGTCCGTCGTGTGGATGAAAAGCACGAGGCCGATTTGTTCTGGGCGATCCGCGGTGGCGGCGGAAATTTTGGCGTCGTCACGCGTTTGCAGTTTCGTCTCAATGCGCTGCCGCACTTTACCGGTGGCCTTCTCTTCTTGCCGGCCACACCGCAAACCATCGCTGGATTCGCGGCTGCATCCTTGTCGGCGCCGGAGGAACTCTCGACGATCGGCAATATCATGCCGGCTCCGCCCTTGCCGTTCCTCCCAGCCGAGGTGCATGGACAACTCGTCATCATGGCGTTTATCGCGTTCGCGGGCGACAACGAGGCCGCACAGCGCGCGATCGCACCGTTCCGGGCACTCGCGACGCCCATCGCAGACATGGTCAAGCCTGGTCCATACGTCGCGATGTATCCGCCTGAAGATCCGAGCTATCACCCGACCGCCGTGAGCCGCACGTTGTTCGTGGATTCTCTCGACATGTCTGCTGCGGAGAAGATCTGTGAATACCTGTCAAAGTCCGACGCGATGATGCGCGTCGCACAACTTCGCGCGCTCGGCGGCGCGATGGCGCGCGTTCC
>JBDTXZ010000463.1:0-3975 GCA_040005935.1 bacterium
CGCCCCACCGGCCACGCGTTGAGAACGTGAAGTCAGCACCATAGCCACTCGAGCCTCGCGGGTTCGTGTAGAGCACATACATGCCCTGCGCGGCAAGATTCTGCGTCTCGTCAAACCAGCCTTCGCCGTACTGCGAGTGCGGACCGCCATGAATGTAGAGCACGACGGGATACTTCTTTCCGGCGACGTATCCATAGGGCTTCATCAACCACCCTTCGATCTCCAGCCCGCCGACGGATTTATAGGTGATCCGCTCGGCGTCACTGAACGCGACCTCGCTTGCGAGCTTCTCGTTGAAGCTCGTCAGCTTTCGCTCGTTTTTGCCGTCGGCGTCCGCTATGTACAACTCCGTCGGCTTTGTCGTGCTCGTGGACACGTACGCGACGCGCTTGCCAGCCGCGTCGTAGCTGAAGCCGCTCATCTTGCGACGCCCGCCAAGTAGTTCCGTTGGTTGCTTGGTGTCTGGATTGAGACGAAACAGGGCGCTGCTGCCGCCAACGTCCGCGTTGAACTGGATGCTGCCGTCGGGAAGCCAGTCCATACCGGTCGGTTCGTATTTGAAGGACGTCGCCAGCACGTTGTTGGGCGTTCCGCCTGCCGGATCGACGATGTATATCTTCGCCGAACTCGTGCGCGTCGGCCGGCCGATGAAGCCAAGTCGCTTGGAATCTGGCGACCAGGTGAGATCGCTCTCGCTGCCCATCCAACGCGCGACGCGCTTTGGTGTGCCGCCCCCGATTGGCTCGACGAAGATGTCCGCGTCGTTCCGGACCGCCTCGTCGCGCTTCGCGTCATACGGAAGAAACGCGAGCGAATCACGCTCGTGTTCCACTACGGAATCGGGACGAAGCTCGACGTCGGCGACGAAGGCCACCCAGCGACCGTCGGGACTGACGCTCGCATTGCGATGCGAGTACGCGGTGTTCGTGATCCGCTTTTTTGCGGAACTGTCGAAACCCTGCATCCAGAGTTGCGCTGGATGGTACGCGCGCGCCTCCTTTGGCGACGGCACGTAGCCGCGATCGTTCGACTTGAAGCGCATGTCGGTGATGTGCCGTCCGTCGAAGCGCGCCGCGCCCGTCGGCTTGGTGATGGCGCCATAGGGCGGACGCGCCATTGGCTGCATCTTGCCGAAAGGGTCGTCCTTCATCTTCGACGAGTCAGCTGCGGGCGACGAATCCGCCTCCGCCCATATGGCAAACCGACGATCGCTCGGTGTCGACCCGTTCGGGTATTTCTCCAGCTGCGTCGCCTCGCCACTGGGCTGGTCCATACGAATTGCCCAGGTGTTTCCTTTTCCGCCGGTGCGCGACGACGTAAAGAACAAATAGCGGCCGTCGGGAGACCAATGCGGGGCGCTGCTCTCCGTGCTCGGCGACGTAAAGCGTTGCGGTTCGCCGCCGGAGGTGGGCACGACCCACACTTCGCTGTGGCGCTTGTTCTCAGCTTCGCGCACCGTGGTGACAGTGAAGGCAACCTTGTCACCGGCGGGCGACGTCGCGGGAGCGCTGAGTGTGGTGAGCTTGTACCAGTCGGCGAGTTGGAACGCGCGCGGCGTGCTCGACTGCTGCGCAAATGCCGGAGCGGCGCTCATGGCAAGGAAGAGGGCCGCACGAACGGTGGAGTGCATCGAAACCTCTGAGGGGTGCGAGCGGTCGTGATGCGCCGTGTCCGGTTGGCGCGTCTCCCAGTATACGCACAAATGGGCCGACGGCGTTGCCGTCGACCCAAGTGTGTTCGCTCCGGTTCATGAAGTGCGCCCCACCAGCGCCCAGCAATCCCCTTTGCTATCTATGACTACAACCAGTCCTGATCAGGCGTTGGTCGCCGAACTGGACGCCGTGTAGTAGACCCGCATGTCCCTTTCGACCCTGCGTCTTCTAAGCGCGCGACGTCCGAACGGGCAACTCGCTTCACGCGACGACGAATGCAGTTGCACGAAATTCTTTCATCTATACGTCCACACGCCGGTGCGCGACAACACACACCGCGCTGGAAGACGAGCTGTGTCCGGTTTTGTTAAGTCCCCACGTATGCAACAGCGCTGATTTCGACAAGGATGTCGCGAAGCTCGACGCCGACTGCGGTCCTACTCGGAAACGGCGCGCTGAAGAATTCGGTGTAAACGGCATTCATCGTCGCCCAATCGTCGACATTGGTGAGGTAAATGATGACGCTCACCACGTCGCTCATGCTTGCACCGGCCTCTGTAACCAATCGCTCTACATTAGACAGCGTCTGTCGCGTTTGCGTTGCCACATCAGTGCCAACGAGTTCACCTGACACCGGATCGCGCGGCGTTTGGCCGCTTACGTAGATGAAGGGTCCCGCACGAACGGCTGGGCTGTAGGGCCCTTTCGGCGGCGGCGCGTCCGGTAGCGTGATCGGTTTCCAGTTCGACATGTGCTGAATACGCATTCGTGCGCCACGACGTTGCGGCGGGTTTCTGCACGTACGATTTGCACGATGTCGCGCGGTTGCACGACGGAAGACGAGCCCAGCGCGACGAGCGTGCCCTGTCGCGCGCCCCAACTCCGCAGCAACTTCAGCGGATGATGACGCGACGCAACACTCCGCTCAGCCTTGCCGTGCACAAGCCCGTACGGTGGGGCGTGCTCGGCGCGGCTAGCATCGCCGTCCGGAGAGTCATTCCGGCGATGCAGCACAGCCCACATACGCCTGTGATGGCAATCGCATCGCGCGATCTCGCCAAGGCGCAACAGGCAGCGGAGTTACTCGGCATTTCGCGAGCGTATGGCTCCTATGAGGAGTTGATCGCGGATCCCGACATCGACGCCATTTACAATCCACTGCCGAATCATTTGCACGTGCCCTGGACCATTCGTGCCGCGGAGGCGGGAAAGCACGTGCTGTGCGAAAAGCCGCTCGCACTCACCGCGTTCGAGGCGGAACAACTTCTCGAGGTGCGCGACCGCAAGAACGTGCAGATTGCCGAGGCGTTCATGGTGCGGACGCATCCGCAGTGGGCGGCGGTGCGCGAGCTGGTCGCGGAAGGACGCATCGGGGAGCTGAAACTCGTCTCCGGGCACTTCAGCTACTTTCGGCGCGATCCGAACGACGTCCGCAGCCAACTCGCCTGGGGCGGCGGCGCGTTGATGGACATCGGCTGTTACCCGATCACGCTGTCGCGGTGGCTGTTCGGCGAAGAACCAACCGATGTAATCGCAACGATCGAGCGCGACCCGGAACTCAGGATCGACCGTCTTGCATCAGCGGTGCTCCGCTTTCCAACCGGGCAGGCCACGTTTTCCTGCGGCATGCAGATCGTGCACTACCAGAGCATGCAGATGTTCGGCACTGAAGGGCGGATCGAACTCCGCATTCCATTCAGCCCCGTCGCGGATCATGCGTGCCTCATCATTATCGACGACGGGAAACAACTCGGGGGCGTGGGTGCCGAGACGATCACGCTGCCAGCGGTGGATCAGTACCGTCTACAGGGCGAGCGGTTCTCCGAAGCCGTTCGCGGGGTTGGCGTCGTGCCGGTGACGCTCGAGGATGCAATCGCGAACATGGCCGTTATCGACGCACTGTTTCGGTCGGAGGAGAGCGGGCGATGGGAACAGCCTGACTAGCGCAAGCGCATCCTCTTACGATTTACGATATGCCTCAATTCCCGGCAGACGAGCCGCCAGTCGCGGCGCCGAACGTGGCTGGCGCCTACGACCGTTGGGCGGCGCAATACGATGACAATCACAACCTGACACGCGACCTGGACGCAGTCGTTGTGCGTCGTGCGCCCCTGCACGTTTCGGGACGCGACGTGCTGGAACTGGGCTGCGGCACCGGAAAGAACACCATCTGGTTGGCAAGCAAGGCTCGAGCACTCGTCGCGATGGATTTCTCGTCCGGAATGCTTGACGCGGCTCGACGACGAGCTCAAGCGGCGAACACGCGCTTCGTGCAGCACGACGTCCGCGAGACGTGGCCGGTCGCTGATTGCAGCATGGACGT
>JBDTXZ010000464.1:0-3973 GCA_040005935.1 bacterium
TGGCAGGACGTCGGCGCTGTCGATGGGAGCTTCACCACATTCGGCCTTCAGGAAGCCGAAGCCGCGAAGGATCATCTCGCGATCGCACGCTGGGGACGTCGGTATCGCGACATGACTCATGACTCGCATATCGCGCGATTGTGGGTGGGCCGAGAGTTGGTGAAGTATCCGGAGTCACGGCAAGACGGACTGGCGATGTTGCGGAGCCTGCTCGCTCCGGTGGACATCGTCAACGACCAACGGCGGCGTTTGCGTCAAAGTGCGCCGGAGCGCCAGCGCGAAATCAATGAAGAGCGCGCGGTGGCGCTGCAATACATCGGCGAAGGGCTGCTCGCCGACGGACAGCATGGCGCCGCCCTGGATACGCTTCGCGTCGCCGCACGTACGGGCTGGAACGTGGAACGGTTCCGCGACATCGCATCGGCGGCGCTCAGTGCTGGTGACACTGCGGATGCCGCGCAGATGCTGGCACTCGTCGCTGTGGATCCCGAGACATCGCCGGCTTTTGTCGATAGCGCACAGGCGCGGCTGGGCGCGCGCGGCATTGGTGCAGGTTGGCTGAACATGCTCACGCACAGCCGGGTGACAATGCGTGAGCGCATCCTTTCGACTGCGTCGCGAACACCGTTGCGCGGCGATCGCGTTCGCCTTCGGCTGGCCACCGGAGAGACTCGGACCTTCGCTCAGCTCGCCGACGGGCACGTGACCGTGGTGGCGTTTGGCGCGGATCTCGAGCGCAAGGGCTCGCCTGTGGATCTCGCGATGATGCAGAAGTTGGCATCCTCGGTTGCAGAGCAAAACGCGCGCGTGTTGCTCATCGCGCTGCATCCGTGGAGAGCCGGCATGGTGGATTCGCTTCGCGTCCGGAATGCGTCGGTTGACGTCGTCTTCGACGATCGCCACGAAGCGGAACGCGCATTTGATGCCTATGGCTTCCCCATCTACTGTGTTGTGGACGCTACCGGCACCATTCGCTTTTCGTACAGCCGGCTCACGGAACTTCGCGCGCAGGTCGCGACACTCGCGCAGGAACAGCTGGTCGCCACGCGACGATGACAATACGCAGGGTGATGCTCCTCGCCGCGTGTGGTTTCGCGCCGGCGATCGCCCACGCGCAAGTGCGTGCAGAGGTGATTCGTGGTCGGGTGGTCGAGGAGAGTGGGCAGGTCGTCGTCGGCGCGAATGTTCTTGCCACACGCGCACCTGATCGTGCGGTGTTCACTGCGACGTCTGACTCTGCTGGTGCGTTTGTTGTTCGCATCGCGGAGGGAACGGGCGACTATCTCGTCTACGTGTCCGCACCGGGCTGGAAGTCATTTCGGAAACGTGTGACGCGTGCATCGGAGTCCGACACGTCCTTCGTCGTAAATGCAACGCTGACATCCGCCGCTGTTCAGCAACTGGCGACGGTACGAGTGCAGGCCACGAAGCCAAGGCCGGTGCGCTACGCCGACCCCGGTACGCAGACTGGCGCGCGTGAGGCAATCGTGGACGACTTCACGGGCGCTGTTCCGCCGGAGCTTGCGGGCGATATCGCTGCGCTTTCGGGGACCATACCAGGCGTCACACCGGTTGGCGGTGGCATCTCGGTGCTCGGACTCGATCCATCGCAGAACAGTGTGACGTTGAATGGCATGGCGATGGGCGCCGGGTCGGTGCCGCGTGCGGCGCGTACCAATGTCCGCGTGTCATCCACAACATACGATCCGGCGCGCGGGTGGTTCGGTGGCGCGAATTCGAATGTGGAGCTGAGTGGCGGCAGCGTTTACACGCTTCGCGACGCGACGTTCTCAATCGACGCGCCAGTGTTGCAATACAGCGATGCCCTTTCCACTGGGCTCGGTCAGCGGTTCACCAACGTGAATGGCAGCATCGGCGGTGTGGGGCCTATCGGCAACAAGGATCTTTACGTCTACAGTTACGGCGTGGAGGCCGGTCGCCGGAGTGGCGATGCGGTTTCGTTGCTTTCCTCCGATGCTGATGTGTTGAACCATGCTGGTCTCGCCGCCGATTCGCTCGTTCGGTTTCGGCACGTGCTTTCGTCCCTCGGCATTCCGTCTTCTGCTGCAGCTGTGCCGAGTGCATTGACGACTGATAAGCTGTCGTTCATTGCGCGGTTCGACCGGAGCCAACTCGACGCGCGCACTTTTGTCGCTCCGAAGCGAGCGTCGGCGATCACGGTATTTGGCAACTGGAGCCGGACGTCGCCACTCTCAGTTGGACCCACGACGCTTCCCACGCGCGCCACATCGCGATGGAACGCGGTGGGTGGTACGCAAGGCATGTTCTCCACCTATTTCGGTAACGACTATCTGGCCACCGTACGGAGCTCGTTCTCGCTGTCCGAGTCAAAGTCATTGCCGTATTACTCGCTTCCTGGTGCGAGCGTACTCGTGTCATCAATGCTGCCAAGTGGCGAGAATGGTTTTTCGTCGCTCGCGTTTGGTGGTGGAAGCTCGGCACGCCAGTCCACACAGTGGACGTGGGAGACGATTGGCGAGACGCAGCTCTATGCGGCGGGGCACGAGGCGCATCGAGTGTCGGTGACCGCAGACGTTCGGCTGGATGGATACTCCGACGTCATGGGTTTTGGTGATGCTGGTTCGTTTGCGTTCAACTCACTTGCGGAACTGGCGGCCGGCACCCCGACGTCATTCTCTCGCGTGGTGTCGCAGCCAAATCGCCGTGGCGGTGAGTGGAATGCGTTTGCGGCGATTGGTGACTACTGGCGCGTTTCGCCGACGCTGCGCGTGCAGTATGGCGCGCGCATCGAAGGCAGTGCGTTCACATCGAGCGCGCCGACAAGCGCTGCGTTGGATACCGCACTCGGTGTCCAGAGCGGTGGCGCGCCGGGCAGCGTTCACGCGAGCCCGCGACTCGGGTTCACCTGGATCCGTCGTGGTGCCGGTAACCTTGGCGCGCTTGCGGTAAACAAGCTCGGAGCGTTTCACATGGGACCGACGAGCTACCTTCGCGGCGGTATTGGTGAGTTTCGCTCGCTGTTGTCGCCGTCACTGTTGTCGGACGCGCTGGTGAGCTCTCGGAGCATCTCGTGCATCGGCACCGCGGTCCCGACGCCCGACTGGACCGCGTATGTACGGAATCCCGAGGCCGCGCCGACGTCGTGCGTGGGCAGTGGGACGCTCGCGGATACGGCGCCTGCTGCACGCCTGGTGTCGCGCGGCTTCAGGCCCGCACGGAGCTGGCGCGCGAATCTCTCGTATGCGTCGCAGCGTCGCTGGCTCACGTACTCTGTTGACGCGACCTATTCGTTGAACCTGGATCAGCCCGGCATTGTCGACCGCAATTTCCGAAGTGTGCCGGCGTTTGCGACATCCGACGAAGGCCGAGCGGTGTTTGTGCCGCTGTCGTCTGTGGTGCCGAGTACGGGAGCAGTGTCCGGTGCGGCGGCGCGGTTGTCGCGGTCGTTTGGACGCGTGCTCGAGGATCGCTCCGACCTTCGCTCCACGAGCAGGCAGCTGATCATCACGTTAGCGCCCGACCTCTTTGGCGTAAGCGACTGGTGGCTTGCCACCTCTTACGTGCTGAGTGCTACGCGGGCGCAGCAGAGTGGGTTTGATGGCACGACATTCGGTTCTCCACTCGAGCGCACCGATGCGCGTGGTGCTCTTGATGCGCGACATCAGTTCGTGGTGCGCGGTGGGTATGCAACGGGTGGTGTCACGCTTACGGCATTCGGCCGCATGACGTCTGGGCTGCCCTTTACGCCGATTGTCTCCGCTGACGTAAATGGCGACGGCTTCGCGAATGATCGAGCCTTCGTGCGTAGCTCGTCTGGTGCGCTGAACGATTGCCTTGCACGTCAGGTCAATTCGCCCGCTGCACGGAACAGTTGCGAAGGGCCGTGGACCACGGCGCTCAACATGCAGCTTACCGTTGAGGGATCGCACCTGCACATGGGCTCGCGGCTTCGCGCGCTCCACGTGAACCTCTCTAACCCGCTTGGCGGTCT